>DOTC01000036.1 GCA_003513855.1 Deltaproteobacteria bacterium
ACCTTGACCCGCTCCGTGGCTCCCGCGTCCCCGCACACCGCGACCGGATCCCCCGCCCGGACGGTCCCGTGGAAGACCCGACCGACCGCAAGCCGGCCCAGGTACTCGCTGTAGTCGAGATGCGTGACAAGAAGCTGGAGGACCGCCGCCGGATCCCCGGACGGGGGCGGGATGTGGGAGAGGAGCCGGTCGAACAGCGGGCGGAGGTCGCGCGACTCCCCCCCGTCCCGCTCCCGGGCCATCCCCGCCCGTGCGTTCGTGAGCAGNNTCACGCCCCCGTAGACCACGGAGGCGTTCTTCGCCATGATCGTGATCCCCTTCTCCCGCTCCAGGTCGATGGAGTCCATCACGCGATCGGGAACGGTCTGGTTCTCCCGGAAGATGCCGCTCTGCCAGAGCATCGCGTCGACCAGCGTGGTCTTTCCGTGGTCCACATGGGCGATGATCGCCACGTTCCGGACAGGGAGGGCGTGCATGCGGGAACGGCCCTTACGCGAAGGAGCGATCGAACAGATCCCGGATGGCCCGGCGGCCGCTCTCCTCCAGGAACCGGGTGCCGGTCCCCGTGAACCGGGGGCTTCGGATGCGCGGTTCCCCGGCCTCCGTCACCTCGGCCCACTTCTCCCCGGTCCACCGGAACCACCGGCCCGCATCCTGGTCGAAGACGAAGATCGGCTTGTTGCACAGCTTCGCGAACTCGGCACCCCACCCCGTCCCGCCGCGGACGGTCCCGTCGTCGAGGATCTTCCCGATCACGTAGATCTCCTGCCCCGCGTTGACCTGGTACCAGATCGTCTGGAGCACCTTCCGGATCCGGGGGGTGTCCGAGTAGGTCCGGTTCATCAGCCGGGAGACGTAGGAGAGGCTTACGTCGCCGTTGCGGAGCTCCTCGCGGCTCAGCACCCGGACCCCCCGGGTCCGGGCGATGTCGTTCCCCTCGAAGGTGAAATGGATCTCCTCGATTCCGAAGCGTTCCGCCTGGACGCCGAACTCGTATTCGGCCCCGTTGGCCCCGCCGCTGTACAGAACGGTCTCTTCCCGCATCCGCATCTTTCCTCCTTCTTGCCGTGCCGGTTCCGGACAGGCTTTCCACTATAGCACGTGCGGCTCCGGGCGCGGGGGCCGCTCCTTCGGCTTGCTGCGCCCTGTACCGGGGATCCGGGGCGATGCGGAGGGTTCCGCGAAGCGGCCTGTGGAGCGAGAGGGAAATTGCGTCGAGCGGAACCGGCAGCGAGCGGGCGGAGGTCGCGAGCGTAGCTTCCGCGGAATCCCCCGCGAGCCGGGTCCCCGGGAGACGAGCCCACCTTTCCTTATCCCGGGAGGAGAATCGTGGAGAGCAGGGGTATGTAGGTGATGGCGATCACCCCCAGGAGCAGGATCAGGAGGAAGGGGAGCACCGACCGGTACACCTCCCCGAGAGGGCGGTCGAACCGGTAGGCGGCGAGGAACAGGTTCATCCCGACCGGCGGGGTCAGGTACCCGAGCTGGAGGTTGGCCAGGAAGATCACCCCGAGGTGCACGGGATCGACGTCGAAGACCGGGGCCAGCGGGGTGATGATCGGAACCACGACGACGATGGCGGAGAAGATGTCCATCAGGCTCCCCACCGCCAGAAGGAAGAGGTTGAGGATCGCGAGGAACAGGATGCGGGAGTGGATCGTCGACTTCACCCACGCCAGGATCGTCCCGGGAACGCCCGCGTCCACCAGGTAGCTGGTCAGCCCCATGGCCGCCGCCAGGACGATGAGGACCCCTCCGATGAGCGTCGCCGACTCGGTGCCGACCCTCGCCAGGTCTTTCCGGACTGAAATGTCCCGGTGCACGAAGGCCTCGACCAGGAACGCGTACAGGACCGTCATGGCGGCCGACTCGACGACGGTGGCGAACCCCCCGAAGATCCCCAGGAGAACGATGACCGGGAGGAGGATGTCCCATTTCGCTTCCCAGATCGCCCCGCGAAGCTCCGTAAGCGAAAAAGGGGTCCGCTTCGCCCCGGAGAGGATCCCCGTCCGCACCGCATACCCGTTCATGAGCAGGACGAGGAGGACGCCGGGAAGAAACCCGCCGAGGAACATCCGGTCGACCGCGATCCCCCCGACCACCGCGTAGAGGATCACCGGCAGGCAGGGNNCCCAGGGCGAGGATCGTGACGCCCGACGCCCCGGTGAACGTGGTGAAAAAGCCGCAGACCATCACCGCCGCGACGGCGATGGCGCCGGGCATCCAGCCCACCATCGCGCGGAACAGGCGCACGAGGCGCCCCGAGGTATTCCCTGCGGTGAGGATGTATCCCGCGAAGGTGAACAGGGGGATCGTGGGCAGGGTCGGGGAGGTCACCAGCCCGTACATCTCCGCCGGGATGGACGCGATGGGAACGTCGGCATGCCGGAAGAGGAGGACGGCCAGCCCTCCCAGGGCCACGAACAGGGGGGCGCCAAGGAGCACGGCGACAACCAGCACGACGATCGAAACCGCGAACGGTCCATTCAGGGTAATCAGGCCCGACGAGGCGGCCAGGACGCCGGCCGCCGCGAGGACGGCAGTCGCCCCCCTCTCTCCCCAGGTGTCGGAGGAACGCCGCACCATCCTCCACGCGACCAGGGCGAACCCCAGGGGGATCGCCGCCTCGGCCAGCCAGACGGGAAGGAAAGGGAGCAGGGTCCTGCCGTCGGCCCATTCGATCCGGACGAGGGTGAGCCCCGCGAGGCATAGGAGAAGGGACACGGAGACGGATACAGCGGCCGAGAAGAGGGAGGCGGGCTTCCGGATCCCCCGGGGAAGCAGGCCCACGGCCCCCCCCAGGGAAAGCAGCCGGCCGTCCCGCGCGGCGATGGCCCCGCCCAGGAACCCGATCCACAAGGTTCCGTGCTGCACGAGCGCCATCGAGCCGGGGATCCCGGTGCGCCAGAGGCGGCGGCCGACGATCTCCAGGAGCGGGAGGATGGCCATCGTGCACAGCGTCGCGATGGAAAGCGCGTTCTCCGTCCGGCGCAGGAGGGAATTCCGCCCCGCTTCCACGGGGGACTTGTCGGCGCCCCCCCCCGGCGGAAGAGCCGCCTCATTCCCCTTCCCTGCGCTCACCGGGTCATCGCCCTTCCATGGCCCGCGGAGCTCCGGAACTCGTCCCGGTACATCCTTACCTCGTCGAAGACGTCGGCGGGGATGATCTTCCCCTTGATCTGCGGATAGATGTCCTCGACGATTTTCCGCCACTCCGCCTCGACGGAAGGGGAAATGTGATGGATCTTCAGACCGTTTTCCACCATCGCCTTCACCGCGTCCTCGTTGAGGGTGCGGATCTCGCGACGGAGGCGCGTGCTGGCGTCCCGGGAGACCTTGAGGATCTCCGGCCTCAGCTCCGCCGGAATCTTTTCCCACATCCTCCTGTCGATGACGGTGGCACCGGAAAGGAACGTCCAATTGAGGTCCGCCATGTTGGGGGCGAGGGCGAACCACTGGAAAGCCAGGGCGGCAAGGGGAACCGCGTTGAAGGCATCCACCAGGCCGGTCTGCAGGGAGGGAAGGATGTCCACCATCGAAATCGGCACTGGCCGGAACCCCGCTGCCTTGTAAAGCTGCGTGAGGGTGGCATCGCCGGCCCCGAGGTACAGCTTCATGGCCTTCATTTCGGAGGGGTGCGTGAAGGGCTCCTTCGCGAAGAAGTGGACCCACCCCGCGTCCCCCCAGTTGAGGACGATGAACCCCTTCTCCTCGAGGATCCTCTCCAGCTGGGGGGAGAGCCGGCTGCGGACGTGGTCGAACTCCTCCTCGGAGGCGAACATCATCGGCACGTGCAGCGCGTAGAAGGAGCGGTCGAGGAAGGTCAGGCCCATCCCGCTGATCGCCGCGGCGTGGAGCTGCCCCACCCGCATCTTCCGGAGCATCGCCTCCTCGTCCCCGACCACCCCTCCGGCGTAGATGCGCAGCGTGACCTTCCCTCCGGAGATCTTCTTCCACTCCTCCCCCATGTCCAGCAGAACGCGGTGCCACGACGACCCTTCCGGCGCAATGGTCCCCAGCTTGACGATGATGGGGCCGGCGTGCGCCGATATGCAGAAGAGAGAAAGGCAAAGAACGGCCGTGGCGCCCGCCACCATCTTGTTACAGAAAGAGCTCATCCACCCTCCCGACCAGCCATTTCGCCTTGTGCTGGGACAAAAGATTCGCGAGCCGGAACTCCGGCGCCTCTTCTCGCGCGTCGAAGGCGAGCGCCCGGGAAAGAAGCCCCAGGAACTCCTCCCGGTTCTGCGTGCGCACGGAGACCGTCTCGGCAAACGTCACCAGGGGCGATATCTTCCTCCCTCGCCCAAGCTCCATCGCGCGCTCGAAATGGCGTCTGGCCTTGTCCAGGGACCCCCCCATCGCCCCGGGGCGTCCTCCCTCGAATGCAACGAAATATTCGTGGATCGACCCGTGCTCGTAATCCTCCCGCAGCGCGAGGGCCCTGCGCATGAGCGATTCGCACCTTGGCAGGTCCGCGAGCAGGGAGGGAACTCCCCCGGAGGTGGAGATCGCAAGGCTCCAGGATGCGGCGGTCCAGAAGAGCAGGGGGACATCCTCCTCGTTCGCCATCGCCACCGCGTTCGCGGGGTCCGCGACCAGCCGCTCGCCGAACCCGGGATGCGCCGCCTCCAGGCCTCTCATGCCGTACTCCTTCGCCCGCAGGAAGAGACGGTTCGCCCGCTCCTTGCCGGCGGCCGCACGCTCCGCGTCGCTCTCCTCGACGGCGTCCTGCCAGACGAACGCCGACGCGTATTGCGTGAATCCCCGGCAAAGGGAGAGCAGCAGCCCCCGGTGTCCGGGGTCCTGCGCGAGGAGGGACTCCTGCGCCTTGAGGGCGAAGGGGGCGGCCTCCCGCACCAGGTCGGGATCGTCGTCGGCGGCGAACGAATCGCCGCCGGACGACATCGCGTTGGCCACCTGCCCGACGAGATAGGCCCGGGGGGAGCACCCTGCGGACCATCCGAGAAAAAACAGGGCGAACGCCGTCGAGAGAATCCGCAGCCTACTCTCCGTTGGATGCCTCCTTCCGGGGAGAGGATCCCAGCGCTTCGCTCATCTTCTGGGCCAGCTCCCATCGACGGAACGGCTTCTGGAGGAACCCGGAAAACCCCGAATCCACGACCTGCGCGATCCTCCCCTTGTCGTCGTACCCGCTCATCAGAACGGCCCTGGCGGAAGGAAAGATCCGGCGGATCTCGGCGAACGCCTCCTCTCCCGTCATCCCGGGCATCATCATGTCCAGCAGGACGAGATCGATCTCCCCGCTTCGCTCCCGGCAGAGGTCGACCGCCTCCCTCCCGTCGCGGGCCTCCAGGACACGGTACTCGAGGGACTCCAGCATGGCGCGCACCATCATCCGGACGTCCTCCTCGTCGTCGGCGACAAGAACGAACCCCGTCCCGCCATGGGGGACCGTTTCCCTCTCCTCCTCGACGGGCGCTTTCCCGGACACCGCGGGGAAGGAAAGGGAGAAGGTCGTCCCCTTTCCCACTTCCGAGGTCACCCCGATCGACCCGCCGTGGCTCTCCACGATGCCGCGAACGGCCGCCAGACCCATGCCGCGCCCAAGGAACTTCGTCGAGAAGAACGGCTCGAAGATCCGCGAGACCGTCTCCTCATCCATGCCGCACCCCGTGTCCGACACCTCGAACACCGCCTTCGCCCCCTGGGAGAGGGTCCCGGGGCCGATCGCCGGTCCCGCCCCTTCCCCCCCGGAAATCCCGGGGAGGGGAGAGCCGCCGGGGGGAGCCTCCTCCTTCCGCGTCCGAAGGGTGAGAACCCCTCCGCCGGGCATCGCCTCCGCCGCGTTCAGGCACAGGCTCATCACCACCTGCTTCACCTGGAGGATGTCCGCCTCGATCGCGGGGTCATCGCCGGCAAGTTCGAGACGCACCTCCACCGACGGGGGAAGGGTCGCCTTGAGGACCGGGGTATCTTCCCGGACGATCCGGTTGATCGACAGGATCTCCGGGCTCCTCTTCCCCTGGCCGGCGTACGCCAGAAGCTGCCGCGTAAGTTCCGCAGCACGCGTCCCCATCCGGTCGATCATGGCGAGATAGCCGGCCGCCTCGTCGTTGCCGGCGAGCAGGTGGGAGAGCATCTCCGCCGTCCCGGTGATGCCCACGAGAAGATTGTTGAATTCGTGTGCAATACCCCCGGCGAGCATCCCGATCGTCTCCAGCTTCTGGCTCTCGAAGAGGCGGCTTTCCATCATCTTCCGTTCCGTGAGGTCTCTCGTGATCCGCACGATCCGGGGAGCTCCCCCGCGACCGCCCGGGACGGAAGAGCTGACCGTCTCCACCTCGAGAAATCCTCCGTCTTTTTTCCGGAGGCGATGTTGCGTCGTCAGCGCGGTGACCTCCCCCGCGGCAAGCCGGCGGGTCGCCTCTCTCACCCTCTCCCGGTCCTCCGGGGGGAGAAAGGCCTCGCCCCCGCACCCGACCATCTCCTCGGGACGGAACCCGAGCATCCGGTGCGCCGCGGGACTCGCGTAGAGATACCTGCCGGTTGCGTCGTGCAGGAAGATGACGTCGAGGGCGTTGTCGGCAAGGAAGCGGTACCGGGCCTCGGAGGACCGAAGCCTCTCCTCCATCCTCCGGCGCTCGAGGGCCGCGGAGAGGATGGAGGCGACGGCCCCCGCAATGCGCAACCCCTCCTGCCCGAAGCTCCTTGGGGAGCCGTACCCGTGGAGAGCGAGAAGGCCGACCAGGCCGGTTCCGAACTTCAGCGGGGCCAGGAGCAGGGACCGCACGGAATACGGTTCGTGGAGCGCCCTGACGGGGTCGTCCGGCGACAGGGACGAGATGTCGCCCGTCGCCAGGATCCCGTGGGCGCCAAGATGCGCGAGAGCGGCATCCCAGCGGGGGTCCGGCCCGTACACCGCGCGGAGGTCGGGCCATTCCCCCGAACCGGTGTGGTGGCGGACCTCCGTGACGCCGTCCCTCCCCCGGAACGAGACGAGGTAGCAGGCGTCGACGTTGCACAGGGAGACGATTTCCCGGCAGGTCTCCCCGAGAAGCTCGTCGAGGCCGAGCCCCATCGCGCTGATCCGCGCGATCTTCGTCACCACCGCGGCGGGGATCTCGAAAGACGACAACTCGTCGCCGTTCCGGATTCCTCCGCGGAACGGAATCGGGTCCCTCAAGGGCGATCCTTTCTCTGCAAGATACTCCCTGGTTTTTCTATTCTATTATGGAGGAAAGGAGCGGGAAAAAGAACCCGGTGCGGCAAAGGGGACATGGAGGGGGAGGCCTGCCCCGGACCAGGGTTCTGTTTTTGTTTGCCGCGGAGGAGATACCTGCTTCAATATAAGTACCCATGAACCCCGTTTCCCGTCGCGACCTCCTGGATTCCCTTCTGACCGGCATACCCGCGTTCGTTTTCACCTTTCGTCGGGAGGGGCTCGGGCTTCTCTCCGTCACGGACGGAGTGAAGGCCCTGACCGGGTTCGAGGCCCGGGACCTTCTGGCCAATCCCGGCCTCTTCTTCTCCCGCCTGTCCCCCGGGGAGAAAGAGGAACTCCAACGGATCTGCGCGAACCTGGCGGAAGACGCGATGCCGATGTGGGAGTTCCCGTTCCGGTGCGCCGACGGGGGATCGCGGTGGTTCCGGGTCCGCCTCACGAAGAGGCAGGGCCTCCCCGGGGACCCGGACGCCGTCACGGGAATCGCCCTTGCCAACGAGGAGGAGCGGAGCGCCCGCAGGAAGGCGATCGAGGCGGTCTCCATCCTGGAAACCGCCGGCGACGTGATCATCTTCGCCGACCTCGAGGGGAATATCCGGCTGTGGAACCGGGCGTCGGAGCTCTTCTTCGGCTGGAGCCGGAAGGAGATGGTCGGGTCCGCCATTCACCGGCTCTTTCCCGTTCCTCCGGAGGTCGTCGTCGGGATGATCCGCACGGTTCGAGCCGGGAAGACGGTTTCGCAGGAAAGCCGGCTGCACACGAAATCGCGGGGGGAGGCCGACTGCCGCGTGACGATCTCCCGGGTGTCCGGAGAAGGGGGCGCCCCGGTGGGGATGGTCCTCACCATCCTGGGGACGGCGGAGCGGAAAGACCTGGAGAGCCAGCTCCAGCAGCTGGTCACCCGCCTCCGGACGATCGAGCGGGTGAACCGGGTCATCGCGTCGGACTGGGACATCGGGAAGGTCCACGGCAGGATCGCGGGAGAGCTGGAGAAGCTGATCGACTTCGACCGGAGCTCCGTGGCGGCATTCGAGGAAGGGAAGGAGCTCCTCCTCATCCACGTCTCCACGAAGGGACGCACCGAACTCGGGACCGGAAGCCGCATTCCCCTGGAACGGTCGGCGGCCGGCTGGGTCCTCTCCCACCGCATCACGCGCGTGGACGAAGACATGGCGGCCTCCCCGGACCCGTTCGCCGAAGACGAGATCCTTCGGAAGGAAGGGATGCGGTCCCGCCTCATGATCCCCCTGTTCGCCGGGGAGAGAATCGTGGGCACGCTCGGCTTCAACAGCCGCCGGAAGGGGGCGTACACCCTGCCGACCGTGGACGGGCTGGGAAGCATCCCGGACCAGATGGCGATGGCGATCGAAAAGTACCGGATGGTCACGGGCCTCCGCGCCTCCGAAGAGAAGTACCGGTTCCTGTTCGAGCACGGCCCCCCCGCGGCAACGGTGGGGAGGGACGGACGCTTTCTCGACGTGAACGCGGGATGCCTGCAGCTCTACGGTTACGGGAGAGAGGAATTCCTGCGTCTCGCCGTTTCCGAACTCTTCGCCTCTCCGGAGCGGGACTCCCAGGTCGACACCGTTCTCTCCACCGGCATGCCGGTGGAGGCGGAAGTGCTCCAGAAACGGCGGGACGGAACGCATTTCTGGGGCCTTCTCAACGTGTTCCCGGTCTCGGGGGACCTCGTGCTGGGGCAGATCACCGATATCACCCAGCGGAAGGACGCCGAGGAGGCCCTTCGAACGGAGAAGGACTTCTCCTCGAGGATCCTGGCGGTCGCGAACGTCCTGATCGTCGTGATGGACCGGGAAGGCAGGATCCTGCTCTTCAACCGGAAGTGCGAGGAGGTGACCGGCTGGCGGGAAAGCGAGGTCCGGGGAAAGCATATCTGGGACCTCCTCCTGCCCGAGCGGGCCGTCGCGCCGATCCGCGAGGCATTCTCCCAGCTGGACGAGAAGGACATCTTCCCGTTCTACGAGAACCCCTGGCACACCCGGGACGGGAGGGAGCGGAACATCCGGTGGAACAACTCGGTCACGAGGAACGAGCGGGGCGAGGTGGTCTGGGTCATCGGGACCGGCCTCGACGTCACCGAGCAGAGGCAGCTCGAGGAACAGCTGCGGCACATCCAGAAGATGGACGCGGTGGGAACCCTCGCGGGAGGGATCGCCCACGACTTCAACAACATCATCCAGGCGATCATGGGATACACCTCGGTGCTCAAGGCCCGGATCGGGGATTCCGCCGATGGCGCGGAGGAAATCGAATCGATCGAACGGGCAGGCCTTCGCGCCTCCGAGCTCACCACCCAGCTCCTCGGATTCGCCCGGGGCGGCAAGTACGAGGTCCGCCCGGTCGACCTCAACCAGGTCGTGGAGAAGGTCGTTTCCATGATCCGCCACACCTTCGACCGTTCGATCGAGATCCGGACGGAGATGGACGACGGTCTTTCGGCCGTCGAGGGGGATGCCGGCCAGCTGGAGCAGACGGTCCTCAACCTGTGCATCAACGCCCGNNAACATCCCCCGCATCTTCGAGCCGTTCTTCTCCACCAAGGAGACCGGGAAAGGAAGCGGGATGGGGCTGGCGATGGCCTACGGCATCGTCAAGAACCACGGAGGGTTCCTGGATGTCCGGAGCGTTCCCGGGAAGGGGACGACATTCCGGATGCTTCTGCCCATCTCGTCGAAGGAGGTATCGCCCCCGCCCCCTCCGGCCCCGGACGAGCCTGCGGTCGGCGGCATGGAGACGATTCTCTTCGTCGACGACGAGGAGTCGCTGCGGATGCTGGCGGTGGAGATGCTCGGCAATCTCGGCTACAAGGTCCTGACGGCCGGGAACGGCCTCGAGGCCGTCAAGACCTTCGAGGAGAGACGCGGGGAGATCGCTGTGGTCATCCTCGACATGATCATGCCCGGCATGGGGGGGGAGGAGACGTTCCATCGCCTGAAGGAGATCGACCCGTCCGCCCGCATCCTGATCTCCTCGGGATACGCGGTGGAAGGGAGGCCCCAGAGCCTGCTCGCGGCGGGGGCGGCAGGGTTTCTCCAGAAGCCGTACCGGGTCGGAACCCTGGCGGCAACCATGCGCAGGATCATCGGGGGCGGCAGCCCGTAGCCCCCGACGGGGGAACGCTTCCTCCCTACTCCCTCCAGTGGGCCTTCTCGAAGCGCCGGATCTTCTCCACCCGGCGCCGATGGCGCCCCCCCTCGAAGGGGGTTTCCAGCCAGATCCTCACGATGCTTCGCGCCATTCGGGGGGAGACCTCGTTCGCCCCCAGAACGAGCACATTGGCGTCGTTGTGGCTCCGGGACAGTCCGGCATCCCCCACGGTCGACACCACCGCCGCCCGTATCCCCCGCGCCTTGTTCGCCGCGATCGCCATCCCGATGCCGGACTTGCAGATGAGGATGGCCCGGTCGGCCTCCCCCCGCCGCATCGCCGCGGCGGCGGCGAACGCGTAGTCCGGGTAATCCACCGGGTCGGTCGCATCGGTCCCCATGTCCCGGACCGCATATCCTTTTGCGGACAGGAACCGGTGGAGGTTGGCCTTCAGATCCACTCCCCCGTGGTCGGCGGCCAGAACGATTCCCGGAAGCCTGCGGATCTTCATCAACCGGCACCCTCCTTCCCTGCGATCGCATAGTGCGCCGCTCCGAGCAGCGCGGCCTTGTCGTCCCGGATCACCCGGACCGGCACCCGCGACAGAAACTCCCGGAACCTCCCCTTGGAGAGGAACGACTCGAGAAACGGCTTCTCCGAGAGGACCGGCAGGATCGCGGGGGCTACACCCCCTCCCAGGACCACCCCTCCCGTCGCCATCACCTGGAGGGCGAGGTTCCCCGCCTGCGCCCCGTAGAGGGACGCAAAGAACCGGAGGGCCTCGCCGCAGGCGCCCGATCTTCCGGAAAGACCTTCCTGCGTGATGACGCGGGGCGGGTCCTCCGCAGCCAGCCGGGCCTCGACTCCTTCGGATTCCGCCATCCCCTCGGCCTCGCGGAGGAACCGGTAGATCGCGTGAAGCCCCCGGCCCGACACCACCCGCTCCACGCTGACGCGGCCGTGCCTGCCTTGCAGATACTGGAGCAGCCGGATCTCCCGCTCGTCCCGGGGGGCGAAATCGGCGTGTCCCCCCTCCGAGGCGACCGGCAGGTACCCCGTGCCGTCCCACACGAGAAATGCCGCGCCGAGGCCGGTCCCCGCCGCAAGGACCGCGACGGTTCCCCGCGGCTCGGCCTCCCCGCGCTGCAGGACGGCCAGGCTCTTCTCCGGGAGGAACGGAACGGCAAAGGCGGTCGCCTGCAGGTCGTTGATGATAAAAACGCGCTTCGCCCCGATGGAGCTTCGGACCGACTCCCTCTCCACGACCCACGGGAGGTTGGTCACCTTGCTTCGCCCGGACACCACCGGGCCCGCGACGCCGATGCAGGCCACCGAAACGCCCGGTTTGCCGGCGAGGAACTCCGCGAGAATCGATTCGAGGTCCGGGTACCGGCCGCTGGGGAAGGAGCGAAGCTCCGACCGTCGCAACGTGCTTTTTTCTCCGAGAAAGAGCGCGAGGTTCGTCTTCGTTCCTCCCACGTCTCCCGCAAGGATCCTCATCCCGCGCCGCCCTTCCTCTCCGGTTCGCCTCTCCTCCCTGGGGCCGGGGGCGGTTTCGCATCCATGCGACGCGCCGCGTCGGCGTCTGCCAGGAAGGTGATCTTCCCCCTCCGGGGGGAAACCCGGGAGGCGGGCAACCCGGCCCCCCTTCCCGACAGCACCTCCTCCAGAACCCGGGCCTTCTCCGTTCCGCTCACCAGGAAGATGACGTGGGAGGCGGCATTCAGCACGGGAAGGGTCAAGGTGACGCGGGGAACGGGCGGGGCCCCTCCCTCGGCCGGCGCCACCCAGGCGGCCTCCTCCCGGAGGGCGGGGGAGCCGGGG
This sequence comes from Deltaproteobacteria bacterium, assembly GCA_003513855.1. Classification (GTDB taxonomy): domain Bacteria; phylum Desulfobacterota; class Deferrimicrobia; order Deferrimicrobiales; family Deferrimicrobiaceae; genus CSP1-8. Next base: position 12,119 of record DOTC01000036.1, read on the forward strand.
AACAGGGACGCGGTGTGCCCGTCCGCTCCCAGCCCCAACAGGATCGCGTCGAACCGGGGGAAGCCTCCGGTTCTCTCCCGGAAGGCGCGCCGGAGCGTTTCCTCATACCTGCGGGCCCCCTCCCGGGGGTCGGACAGGGAGGTGTCGACCGGGTGAAAATGATCCGGGGGGACGGGAGCCCGGGACACGAGCGACTCCCGCTGCATCCGCTGGTTGCTCGACGGGTCGTCGGGGGAAACCCACCGCTCGTCGACCTGATAGAAGTGAACCAGGTCCCACGGAAACCGGCTCCGGTACGGCTCGGAGGAGAGAACCGCAAGAGTCCGGCGGGGGGTCCCCCCCCCGGAAAGGGCCACGGAGATCCCCTTCTCCCTCTTTCCGGAACGGTCCAGGGCCATCGCGCGCTCCCGCGCGATCCCCCACAGTCGCCCGGCCGCCGCCTTCGCCAGCTCCTCCGGGGAGGAAAGGACGAAGAGCCTGCCGGGCGGCCCGTCGCCTTCCCTGCTCACGGCTCCCGCCATTGTCTCCCCTCCCGGGACAGCAGCCTGTCCGCCTCGCGTGGACCCCAGGTCCCCGCGGGGTAGAAGAAGAGGTCGCGCCCCGGGTTTTCCTTCCATCGCGAAAGGAACGGCTCCAGGAGAGACCAGGAGATGTCGACGGTGTCATTCCTGGGAAACAGGGTCGCATCCCCCAGCATCGCGTCCAGCAGGAGCCGCCCGTAGGCGGGACGGGACTTCACCCCGAACGCCTGCTCGTAGGTGAACTGGAACTCCACCGGCTCCACGCAGATCGACGGACCGGGGGTCTTGGCCCCGAACTTCAGGAAGATCCCCTCCTCGGGCTGGATGTTGAGGACGAGGTAGTTCGACACCAGCTGCCCGCACACGGAGCTGTCGAAGAGGAGAAACGGCGCCGGACGGAACTTGATCGCGATCTCGGACACCCTTCCGGCCAGACGTTTCCCCGTGCGCAGATAGAACGGGACCCCTCCCCACCTCCAGTTGTCGATGGTGAGACGCATGGCGGCGTACGTCTCGACAAGGGACTGCGGCGAGACGCTCTTCTCCGCCCGGTAGCCGGGGACCGCCCCGCCCCGGACGTTGCCGGCGGCATACTGCCCCCGGACGCACACCTCGCCGACATCCTCCTCCTTCACCGGTTCGATGGAGCGCATCAGCTTGACCTTCTCGTCGCGCACGTCGTCGGCGGCGAGGGAAATGGGGGGCTCCATCGCAACGTTGGAGAGGAGCTGGAACAGGTGGTTCTGGATCATGTCCCGGACGACGCCCGCCTCCTCGAAATAGTCGCCCCGCCCCTCCACGCCGATCTCCTCCGCCACCGTGATCTGCACGTGGTCGATGAAGTTCCGGTTCCACAACGGCTCGAATATCCCGTTGGCAAAGCGGAAGACGAGGATGTTCTGGACCGTCTCCTTGCCCAGATAGTGGTCGATCCGGTAGACCTGATCCTCCGGGAAGACCCCCGAGACCACCCGGGAAAGTTCCCGGGCGCTCGCCAGGTCGTGGCCGAACGGTTTCTCGATGATGACGCGCCGGCTTCCGGGGAGATCCTCCGAGGGGACGGAAAGATCCGCCTGCCCGATCCGGCGGATGAGGGGGGCGTAGAACTTCGGGGCGACGGAAGCGTAAAAGATCAGGTTCCCCGGGATTCCCCGATCCTTCGTCACGGCACGGATCCGCTCGCCGAGGGCGCGCGTGCCCTCCGGATCCCCGATATCCCCGGGCTGGTAGAAGAGCCTCCCCGCGAAATCGTCCCACGAGGCCCGGTCCACCGTCTCCGGCGACCCGTCCCGCAGGTGGTCCCGGAACGCGTCGTCCGAAAAGGGGGTGCGTGATACCCCCAGGACGGCGAACGCTTCGGGAAGGAGTTTCTCCCGGTAGAGCCCGTACAGGGCCGGGACGAGCTTCCGCCTCGTCAGGTCGCCCGAAGCCCCGAAGATGACCAGAAGGCACGGAGGGGGGACCACGGAGGCCGACGCCTCGCGCCGAACCGCCTGCGCGGAGCGGTTTTTCCCTTCGTCACCCATTCCGTTTCCCTTGTTTCTTCGGCCGGGGAGAGGCGGCCTTCACCGCGTGTCCCCCGAACTCGTTGCGCAGCGCAGCCAGCATCCGCATCGCGAAGGAATTGTCCTGCCGGGAGAAGAACCGCATGTAGAGGGAAAGCGCGATGGAGGGGAGGGGGACCCCCGCCTCGATCGATTGCTCGACCGTCCAGCGTCCTTCCCCCGAATCGGATACATAGGGGGAGAGCCCGGCGAGCTCCGGGTCTTTTTCCAATGCCCGCTCGGCAAGTTCCAGAAGCCAGGACCGGACGACGCTCCCCTGGTTCCACAGGGCGGCGATCGCCCGAAGGTCCAGCGGAAAGGGGGCCGAGGAGAGCAGTTCGAACCCCTCCGCGTACGACTGCATCATCCCGTATTCGATCCCGTTGTGGACCATCTTCACGAAATGGCCGGCGCCGTGGGGGCCCATGTAGGCGTACCCCCCGGGCGGGGCGAGCGTGGCCAGGACCGGGGTCACGACCCGGAAGGCCTTTTGATCCCCCCCGACCATGAGGCAGTACCCCTCGGAAAGCCCCCAGATCCCCCCGCTGGTTCCGGCGTCGAGGAACCGGATCCCGTTTCCGGACAGGCGTTTCGCCCGGCGCGGCGCTTCCTTGAAGAGCGAATTTCCCCCGTCGACGACGATGTCCCCGGCCTCGAGCGCCCCGGCCAGAATCTCGACGTTCTCGTCGACCGGGGGGCCGGCGGGGACCATGAGCCAGACCACCCGGGGGGGAGACAGCTTCGTGACCGCATCGGCGACCGACGCGGCCGGCAGGGCCCCCTCGCGCGAGGCCTCCCTCACCGCTTCCGGAGAGCGGTCCGCGGCGACCACCTCGTGCCCCCCGCGCAGAAGGCGCCGGGTCATGTTCAGCCCCATCTTCCCGAGACCCACCATCGCGATCCGCATCGGAACCCCCTTCCCGTTGCCGTTTCCTGCCGGTTCCCTACGCCCCCTTCGCCTCGGAGAGCTTTTTCTCGATCGTCGCGAGGAGACTACGGTAGGAGTCGGTGAAGCTCTGCACGCCGTCCCGGACCAGCTTCTCGCACACCTCCTCGATCCCGATGTCCAGGATCCCCAGGTCGTCCAGGACCTCCCTCGCCTCCTTCTCCTTCCCGGAGAGGGTATCGGCGACCTTCCCGTGGTCCCGGAAGGCGTCGATCGTGGCGAGGGGCATCGTGTTGACGGTGTCGCGCCCGATCAGCTGCTCGACGTAGAGCACGTCCGAGTATTTCGGGTTCTTCGTTCCCGTGCTCGCCCACAAGGGGCGCTGGACACGCGCCCCCTTCGACGCGAGCTCCTTCCACCGCGGGGTGGAGAAGATCTCCCGGAACCGCGCGTATGCCAGCCGCGCGTTGGCCACCGCCGTCTTCCCCTTGAGGGAGATCGCCGTCTCCGCCTTGGGCGACCCCGGCCACCGGGGGATCGCCTCGTCGAGCAGCCGGTCAACCGCCGTGTCCACCCGCGAAACGAAGAAGGAGGCCACCGAGGCGACCCGGTGCGGGCTCTTTCCCGAAGCGGCCAGCCGCTCCACCCCCCGAATATACGCCTCCGCCACCTCCTCGTACCGCTTCACGGAAAAGATGAGCGTCACGTTCACCGGGATCCCCCGCGCGATCGTCTCCTCGATCGCGGGCAGACCCTCCCGGGTGCCGGGGATCTTGATGAGGACGTTCGGGCGGGAGACCGCCCGGAACAGCTCCTCCGCCCTCCCGATCGTCCCTTCCGTGTCGTACGCCAGGTCCGGATCGACCTCGAGGGAGACGTAGCCGTCCGCCCCCAACGAGGTGTCATGGACGGGCCGCAGCACGTCGGCAGCCTGCCGGATGTCCTCCGTCACGATCTCCTTGTACGCCTCCATCACGCCGGCGCTCCGGCCTGCAAGCTCCCGGATCTGTCTGTCGTATTCCCGGCCCCCGGAGATCGCCTTCTCGAAGATCGTCGGGTTGGAGGTGACCCCCGTGATCCCGTCTTCGGAAACCAGGCGCAACAGCCCTCCCGACAGGAGCAATCCCCGCTCGATGAAGTCCAGCCATGGGCTCTGGCCGAACCTCCCCAGGTCCACGAGAGGATTCGCCACCATGCAGCCTCCTTTCCTTCTAGGTGTTTCCGAGCAACCCCTTCGCGCGGGCCGCGACGTTCTCCGGGGTGATCCCCAGCTCCCGGAAGATGCGTCCGGCGGGCGCCGAGGCGCCGAAGCGGTCGATGCCCACGCACGCGCCGCCGTCTCCCACATACCGCTCCCACCCGAACGTCGCCGCCGCCTCCACCGAGACCCTCGCCCGCACGGACGGGGGGAGCACGAAACGCCGGTACTCCGCGGACTGCTCCTCGAACCGTTCCCGGCAGAGGAAGCTGACCACCCGGGTGGACATCCCTTCCGACTCGAGAAGGCCCGCGGCCTCGAGAGCCACATGCACCTCCGAGCCGGAGGCCAGAAGAATCACGACCGGGCTCCCCTTCCCTCCTTCCTTGAGGATGTATGCGCCGCGGTATACGTTCCCTTCCCTGCACACCTTCTCCGGGGGAAGAACCGGGACGTTCTGACGGGTGAGCGCGATCGCCGAGGGCCCTGCGGTCCGCTCCATCGCCATCCTCCATGCCGCGGCCGTCTCATTGGCGTCGGCGGGCCGGAATACGTGCAGGTTCGGGATCGCCCGAAGCGACGGCAGGTGCTCGACCGGCTGGTGGGTGGGGCCGTCCTCGCCCAGTCCCACCGAATCGTGCGTGAAGACGTAGATCACGCGCGCGCCGGTCAAGGCAGCCAGGCGGATGGAGGGACGCATGTAGTCGGAGAAGATCAGAAACGTGGCACCGTACGGGATGATCCCGCCGTGGCGCGACATCCCCGTGAGGATCGCCCCCATCCCGTGCTCGCGCACGCCGAAGTGGAAGTTCCTCCCCCCCGGGGGGGCGTCCGGAAGAAATGCCCCGCCCCCCTCGATCAGCGTCTCCGTGGAGGGGGCGAGGTCCGCCGATCCCCCGGCCAGTTCGGGGACCCTCCTTGCGACCGCATTGATCACCTTCCCCGAAGCCTTCCGGGTCGCCATCGGGCCGGACCCGGGGGAGAAGGAGGGAAGGTCGCTTTCCCACCCCTCCGGGAGGTCCCCCCACATGACCCTCTCCCACTCCATGGCAAGATCCGGGTACTCCTTCCCGTACTCCACCACCTTCAGACGCCACTCCCGCTCCGCCGCCTCCCCCCGGGGCACCGCCTCCCGGAAGTGCGCCAGGACGTCGTCGGGAACGAAAAAGTCCGGCTCCTTCGGCCAGCCGAGCGCCTCCTTGGTGAGCGCCACCTCCTTCTCCCCGAGAGGCGATCCGTGGGCGTCCGCCGAGCCCTGCTTGTTCGGACTGCCGAAGGCGATCGTCGTCCGGACGATCACGAGCGTCGGGCGCTCCGCTTCCGAAAAGGCCGCCTCGACCGCCCGGGAGATCCCCTCGAGGTCGGTGTTCCCGTCGGCGACCGTCAGGACGTTCCACCCGTAGGCGCGGAAGCGGCCCGCGACGTCCTCGCGGAACGCCAGGTCGGTCGACCCCTCGATCGTGATCCGGTTGTCGTCGTAGAAGGCGGCGAGGTTCCCGAGGCGGTGGAAGCCGGCGAGCGACGCGGCCTCCGAGGCGACACCCTCCATGAGGTCCCCGTCCGAGCACAGCGCCACGATCCGGTGGGACACGATCTCGTGCCCCGGCCGGTTGAACCGGTGCGCCAGCATCCGGGAGGCCATCGCCATCCCCACGGCGTTTCCGATCCCCTGCCCCAGCGGCCCGGTCGTCACCTCGACGCCGGGAGTGTGCCCGGCCTCCGGGTGCCCGGGTGTCTTGCTCCCCCACTGGCGGAAGGCTTTGATCTCCTCCAGGGAAAGGTCGAACCCGGTGAGGTACAGCAGGGAGTACAGGAGCATCGAGGCGTGCCCGCAGGAGAGGACGAACCGGTCCCTGCCGGGCCAGTCCGGGTTCTTCGGGTTATACCGCAGGGCTTTCGTCCAGAGAAGGTACGTCAGGGGGGCAAGCGCCATGGGGGTGCCGGGATGGCCGGATTTCGCCTTCTGCACTCCGTCCACGGAGAGAAACCGGATGGCGTTGATCGAACGCCAGACGAGAGAACCGTAATCCACGTGAATGCCCCCCAGGTGGTTTTTGAAACGGGTTCCGGGCTGCTCCCCGGAAACGCCGCGGCGGGGAACGTGCTCCCATCTTATCACCGACCTTCCATGGGATATCTACCCCCTTTCTCGCTTCCCCCCTTCCTCTTGTCCCGGCGGGAGGGGAAAGGAGGGCGTGATACGGATCCCCCGAGGCGAAGACACGCCCCGGCAAGTCGTGAGAGAATACCTTCCCGGAGCTCGGTAATCCGGGAGGCGGGATGAAGATCCGGGTCGTCTGCTACGAGGGGTATCGCGCGGAAGAAACACCGCGCTCCTTCACCATGGGATCCCGCCGTCTCGAAGTCACCTCCGTGCTCGACCGGTGGCGGGGGCAGGACCACGAATACGTGAAACTGACCGCCTCGGACGGGAACCGGTACATCCTCCGGTACGACCGGACCGCGGACGAATGGGAGATCATCCTCATGGAGACCCCCGGGTGCCCTCCTTCCCCCGGGGGGTACGACGGGCGATCGTGACGCCGGCGCGGCGGCCCGGACCGGATGCCGAGCCGGGCGGCGTTTTGTGCGTCCGCCTGCCGATCCCCTTCCTACGGTCCGCCCCGGATCCCCGAAAGCGCCGCCAGAATCTCCTCGATGTCCATCCGCACGGTATGGTCCGGGTCCGCCACGCCCGCTCGCACCACCCCCTGCCCGTCGAGGACGTAGGTGGCAGGAACGGGAAGCTCCCACCGCCCTTCCCCGTTATGTTTGTCGAGGTTGATCCCGAGCTTGTCCCGGTACAACTCCTTGATCTCCGCCGGGACGGCGAACCAGAGGCGGTACTTCTTGAGCACTTCACTGGTGGCGTCGCTCAACACGTCGATCGGGATGTCGTGCTTTTCCGCCATCGTCAGGGTGTGGTCGGGCAGTTCAGGGCTTACGGCCAAGAGGTCCGCCCCAAGAGACCGGATTTGCGGTAATGCTTTGGCCAGAGCTGCCAGCTCCAGGTTGCAATACGGTCACCACTCGCCGCGGTAGAATGACAGGACGACCGGGCCGGCGGCCAGCCGGTCGGCGAGACGGACCTCCTTCCCCACCTGGTTGGGAAGGAGGAAATCGGGAGCCCGTTCTCCCACCGAAAGGCCCGCGGCCCCCGAGGCCCTGATGCTCTCCCTCCCCCGCTTCATCGTCTCGGCGACCTCCGGCGTAAACTGCCTGCCTGCCTTGAACTGCGCGATCTGTTCACTCAGTCTCATCGGCCTCCTCCTTCCTGCGCTTTTCTTCCCGGCACAGATGCGATGCCGGAAAGGAACCGGCGATTCCCCTTCCCCGCGAAGGGTTCGCCCCTCCCCTCAAGAATGTTTTCCCCGGGGGAAGGGAAGCGCCGTCCGTGATACCATTTTTATATCACCGACACGCGGAGGGGGTCATGGGAAAGCGGACCGCCGACAGCTTCGGTTCCAAAGCAAGAGAGACCGTCGGGAAACGAACCTACGAGATCTTTCGCCTCGACGCGCTCGAGAAGCGGGGCGTGGGGAAGATCTCCCGCCTGCCCCTGTCCCTCAAGGTACTCCTGGAAAACCTGCTCCGCCACGAGGACGGCACGTCGGTCCGTCCCGAGGAGATCGAGGCCCTGGCCCGCTGGGAGCCCGGTGGGACGGAGGAGAGGGAGATCGCGTTCCGACCCGCCCGCGTACTGCTTCAGGACTTCACCGGAGTGCCGGCGCTGGTCGACCTTGCCGCCATGCGCGACGCCGCCCGACAGATGGGGAGCGACCCCGGAACGATCAACCCGCTGATGCCCGCGGACCTGATCATCGACCATTCGGTCCAGGTGGACCGGTTCGGATCGGCGCTATCGTTCGGGGCGAACGTCGCCCGCGAGATGGAGCGGAACGGCGAGCGGTACGCCTTCCTGCGGTGGGGGCAGGAAGCGTTCCGGAACCTGCGGGTGGTCCCCCCGGGGACCGGCATCTGCCACCAGGTCAATCTCGAGCACCTCGCTCCCGTCGTCTTCCGGAAGAGAACCGGCCGGGTCACGCAGGCGTACCCCGACACCCTCGTGGGCACCGACTCCCACACCCCCATGATCAACGGCCTGGGGGTCGTCGGATGGGGCGTGGGGGGGATCGAGGCGGAGGCCGCGCTCCTCGGCCAGCCGGTCTCGATGCTGATTCCTCCCGTGGTGGGATTCCGCCTCTCCGGGCGGCTTCCCACCGGCGCAACGGCGACCGACCTCGTCCTGACCGTCACCCAGATGCTGCGGGCAAAGGGGGTCGTGGGAACATTCGTCGAGTTCTACGGCCCGGGACTCTCCTCTCTCCCGGTGCCGGACCGGGCGACGATCTCCAACATGTCCCCCGAGTACGGCGCCACCGTCGGGTTCTTCCCCGTCGACCGGGAGACGCTCTCGTACCTCCTGTTTACCGGCAGGAGCCGGGAGCAGGTTGCGCTCGTGGAGCAGTATTGCCGAACGCAGGGGCTGTTCCGCTCGGACGGATCCCCCGACCCGCAATTTTCGGACACCCTCTCCCTCGACCTGTCCTCCGTCGAGCCGTGCCTGGCCGGGCCGAAGCGGCCGCAGGACCGCGTGCTCCTGAGGGAAGCGAGGATTTCGTTCTCCCGGTCCCTCATCGACTGGGGGAGGGAGCCGAAGACGACCTCCTCGCCCGAATACGAACGATGGCACGCGGAAGGGGGGCGCCCGTCGGAGGAAGCGGACACAACCCCGCCCGAGGGATCGGGAGAGGAAGGGATGCCGGTTACCCTGGGAAGGACCTCGTTCCGCCTGTACGACGGGTCGGTGGTGATCGCCGCGATCACCAGCTGC
>DOTC01000194.1 GCA_003513855.1 Deltaproteobacteria bacterium
CCAGAACGTGCTCAAGGCGTTCCGGGTGGCAAAAAAGCAGGGGATGGTCACGATCGCGCTCTTGGGGGAAGGGGGGAAGGCGGCTCCCCTCGCGGACATCGCGCTCTGCGTCCCCTCCAAGATCACCCCGAGGATCCAGGAGGCGCACGTGGTGGTGGGACACATCCTGTGCGATCTCACGGACACCCTTTTGTTCCGCGCGGTCGGGAAGCGATGAGAGAGCTCGATTTCTCCCGCCTCCGTCGCACCTCGCTCCACGCCAGGAAGAGCAAGGTCTCGTTCCGGGGATTCGCGGCCCCCGTCCGGAAAGGGATGTCCCTCGGCGCGTTTCTCGCCGGGCTCCCCGATTACCTGGCGGCCAGGGATTTCCGCGCGGTGGTGGACGCGGTGGCGCGGGCCAAGCGTCGGGGTGCGCCCGTTCTCCTCGGGATCGGGGCCCACTTCATCAAGGTGGGGCTTCCCCCGCTCCTGCTCCAGGGCCTGTCCGAACGTCTGTTCGACGGCGTCGCGATGAACGGCGCGGGGGTGATTCACGACGTGGAACTCGCCCTGGCGGGAAGGACGTCGGAAGACGTGGCGGAGAATCTGGAGGACGGCTCCTTCGGGATGGCCCGCGAGACGGCCCGCTTCATTCACTCGGCACTGGCCGCCGGCGTCGAAGAGGGACTCGGGTTCGGGTCCGCCGTCGGGAAGGCCCTTGCCGCGTCCCGCGCTCCCCACCGGGGCCGGTCCCTTCTGGCGGGGGCGTGGGAGCGGGGAGTTCCGGTGACGGTCCACGTGTGCATCGGGACGGACATCACCCACATGCACCCCGAGGCGGACGGCGCGGCGATGGGGGAAGCGTCGCTTCGGGATTTCCGCGCCTTCTGCGGACTGGTCGCCCGCCTGCAGGGGGGGGTCTATCTCAACGTCGGCTCGGCCGTGGTCCTCCCGGAGGTGTTTCTCAAGGCCGTGTCGGTCGCCCGGAACCTCGGGAAGCCCCTGTCGAGGATCACCACCGTGAACATGGATTTCCAGAAGCTGTACCGCCCGGATGTCAACGTCGTGTCGCGGCCCACGCGCAAAGGCGGGAAAGGGGTCCACCTGATCGGACCGCACGAGATCCTTTTCCCTCTCCTGATGGCCGCCGTGGCGGAAAAGATCGGGTGATCCCGCCCCCCGCGCCGCGGGGTCAGAGGGAAGTCTCCTCCCCCGGGCCGAGGACGACCACCCGCGTCCCCGGGACGTTTTTCTTCATCTCCGCGACGAAGCGATCCGCGTTCGGTTCCAGGATCGGGAACGTTCCGAAGTGCATCGGGATGACCGTCTTCGCCTTCAACAGGTCGGCCGCCTTCGCCGCCTGGCGGTAATCCATCGTGAACACCGAGCCGATCGGCAGCAGGGCCACGTCGATCGGGTACAGTTCGCCGATGAGCGCCATGCCGGCGAAAATGCCCGTGTCCCCCGCGTGGTAGACGGTCAGGCCGGAGGGGGTCTGGATGACGTAGCCCACGGGCGAGCCGAGCGTGCAGGAGTGCCTCGCCTCCGTCATCGTGAAGGAGAAGCCGTCAAGGACCACGGTTCCGCCCACGTTCATTCCGATCCCGCCGTGCAGGAGCCGGGACTCGGGAACGCCTTTCGCCTTCAGGTCGCCGACCAGCTCGAAGATCCCGACCACGAGGGCGCCCGTCTGTCCGGCGAGCGCGGCGGCGTCGGCCGCGTGGTCGAAGTGGTCGTGCGTGAGGAGCAGGAACTCCGCGGTTCCCACCTCCTCCGGGCCGCAGGGCGCGGTCGGGTTTCCCTGGAACCACGGGTCGATCAGCACGGTCTTGCCGGAGGGGTCCTGAAGGGAAAAGCCGGAGTGGCCGAACCAGCGGATCTTGACGGGCGGCATCGGAACCTCCTTCCGAAGGGGTGCGGTGCTGGCGTCCTATCCTACAATTTTATACAGGTCCCGCCGCACCGCCGTAAAGGGAGAAATGACGTCTTCCTCTTCCCCGCCTGCCGTGTAAGATAAAGCAAAGAACGACGAATTGCGCGGGAAGGGATCCGATGGACGAACCCAGATCTCCGGGAGGGGACCCGCTGGTCCATGTGGTGGTTCCCAACCGGGTCGACCTTGCGGGGGGAACTCTCGACATCTGCCCCCTCTATCTTCTCGTTCCGGGCGCGATGACCGTCAACGCGGCGATCCGAATGGAGAGCATCGTCTCGGTCCGCACCGTTCGCGGGCCTTCCCGTCTTGTTTCCGATTCCTTCTCCCGCCGTTCGGAGGCCCCGGACACGCACGGCTTCCCGACGAGAGGGGAGTTCGGCCTGGTCGCCACGGCCCTGCGGCGCTTCCCGCCCCGGGCCGGGATCGAACTCCGGTTCCGCAACGAAGCGCCGGTCGGCTCCGGAATCGGGGCGTCGTCCTCCCTTCTGGTCGCCGTGATGCTGGCGATGGACCGCCTGTCGGGGAGGGGGCGGAAGACCTGGAGGGAGGCGGCGCGGGAGGCGATGGAGATCGAGGGCGCCTATCTCCGGAATCTCACCGGAACCCAGGATCATATCGCCGCGCTGCGCGGCGGGATCCAGGGGATCCGGTACCACCCGGGCCGTGTGGAGGCGGAGAGGATCGGGCCGGGAAGCTCCGCCGGGCGGGAGCTCGCGGCGCACGGGTTTCTGGCGGGCACGGGGAAGTCCCACTTCTCCGCGGGGCTGAACTGGCGGATGATCCGGGGGGCGATCGACGGGAATCCCGAGGTGCTCCGGAGATTCCGCGGGATCGCGGCGGCCGCGCGGGATGCGTGGGAGGCCGTGTCCGGGGGAGAGATCCTCCGGGTCGGGAAGGCCGTCGATCGGGAGTGGGCGATCCGCAGGACGCTCGCGCGGGGCATCTCCACGAGGGCGGTGGATGGCCTGTTTTCCTCCCCCGAATTCCGGGGGCGGGTGTCGGGGGCGAAGCTTTGCGGCGCCGGGGGGGGAGGGATGGTGTTCGGCCTGCTCCGCGACCCCGGGGACCGGGAGGAGGTGGAGCGGATTCTCGCCCGCCGCGGATTCTCCCCTGTTCCGTTCCGGATCTCCGCGGGCCCGCGGATCACGGTCGCGGGAGGAACCGGTGCCCGCTGAGCGGTCGGCCGTCTGGGACGCCGTCATCGTCGGGGCGGGGCTGGCCGGGCTTGCCGCGGCCGAGACCCTGGCGGACGCCGGGCTCCAGGTAGTGGTGCTGGAGCGCGGCGACGCACCGGGTTCGAAGAACGTGACGGGCGGGCGACTGTACGTGGGGAGCGTGCGCGACCTCTTCCCCGAGTGGTGGGCCGAGGCGCCC
>DOTC01000136.1 GCA_003513855.1 Deltaproteobacteria bacterium
GTGGAGATGCGGGGAGGGACGGCCAACTGCACGGTTGTCATCTCGGACGAGGAGATCGGCTCGCCGGCCATCGGGTACCCGAAGGCGTGCGTCGTCATGAACGGCCCATCTCTCGACAGGTATCTCCCCCTCATACGGAAGAGAGGGAACCTGATCATCAACGGATCGCTCGTCGATCCCGCGATGGTGACCCGGAGGGATCTCGAGGTGCTGGCGATCCCCGCGAACGACATCGCCCGCAAATCCATCGGAAGCCAGCAGCTTGCCTCGATGGTTGCCCTGGGCGCATACGTCGCCGTGACGGGCGTGGTGGGGATGCAGACCCTGTTCGATTGTCTTCCGAAGGTCGTATCGAAAAAGTTCGAGCGGTTCATCCCGCTCAACATCAACGCCCTGAAGGAGGGGGAATCCTTTGCCAGAAATCACCCGTGACGAGTCCATGGACGACCTGCTCTCCAAGATCGCCGAGGAGTCCGGCGACTTCGGCCCCGCCGCGGGGGACCCCGAAGTGCAGGTAGGGGACCATATCCGGAAATTCCGGGAGACCCTGGGAATCACGGTGCAGCAGCTCGCCGACAGGACCGGCTTTTCCGCCGCCCTGATCTCCCAGATCGAAAACCGGATGGTGTCGCCCTCACTCGGGACTCTCGTGGAGATCGCCAACGCATTCGACACTTCGGTCTCGGCATTCATCGGGGGAAAGGAGGAACGGGCGTTCTCGATCGTAAGGAAAGAGGACCGCACGACCGTTTCGCGCGTCGGCCTGAAAGAAGGGGGGAGGTCCTCCTATACGTACGAGGCGCTCGGCGCCGGAAAGGCGGGAAGGAAGATGGAGCCGTTCCTCGTGCGTCTCCAGCCGCTTCTCGACCGGAACGTGGTCCGGAATTCCCACGAGGGGGAGGAGTTCCTCTTTGTCCTCTCGGGCAAAGTGGAGGTTTTTCTCGACAAATACTCGGACGTGCTTTCCGAGGGAGACTGCATCTACTACAACTCGACCATCCCCCATCACGTCCACTCTGCCGAGGAGATGGAGGCCCTGATCCTCGCCGTCATCTACCAGGGGAAGTAGGTGGAACAGCACCGTTCCGACGACGTGCGATCCCCGCAGGTGTAGGATGCCTTCCGGGGTGGAGTGGGCCTTCCGGTTCGCCTCGGAAACATGCCGGAGCCCGTTGGCGGCTGTTTCCCGGTGGAAGTGGCTGTCGGGACGGAAAGCAGCGGGCTGCATCCCGATCTACGTCCCCGAGGAGGTTCTGCACGCCGCGGGGATGTTGCCGGTCACCATCTGGGGAAACGAGTTCCCGCCTTCGCCCCATGGGGGCGTCCCCCCCTTCGTATGTTCCGTCGCCGCAGGCGTCGTCTCCGCCATCCGGTCCGGCAACTGGGGGGAAATCGATGCCTGGATCTTTCCGTCTACCTGCGACACGTTCCAGAACGCCTTCGAGGCGCTTTTTCCCCCGGAAGACGGACGTTCCCGGTTTCCTTTCGTCTTCCCGGCAACCGCGGATACCCACGGTGCGGCGGAGTACTTGCTCGACCGGGTGGAGGCGTTTCGCGAGTGGGCGGGGGAGATCTCCGGAAGGGAGGTGTCGGAGGGCGCGCTGGAAAGGAGTATCCGGGTGTACAACGAAAACCGCAGGATCTTTGCGCTTTTCGAGGAAAGAATGATGGAATCCCCCGGATCCTTCTCCGGAACGGAATTCCTGACGCTGTCCAGGGCGGGAATGATGCTCCCCAAGGAGGGGCACACGGAAATCCTTCGGGCAGCGCTTTCCCGGCCGGGCGATGCGTCCAGGAACGTACGCGCGAAGATGTTTGTGACCGGAATCATGGCGACACCATCGGTGATGGAGGCGATGGATGCGGCCGGCGCCGCGATTGTGGGGAACGATCTGGCGCTCGGACACCGGTACTATTCCGGATCCCCCGAGGAGGGGGGGGACATGCCGCTGTCCCTGGCCCGGAGGCACCTCCGGAGGGATCCGTGCTCCACCCTGCACGGATCCCTCCGTCCGCGCACCGAAGAGGTCTTCCGGAAAGTCGCCGGCTCCGGCGCCGACAGGCTTCTGCTGCTCCGGATGCGCCAGTGCGAACCGGAAGCCGGGGACATACCCGACATGGCCTCGGCATCCCGGGATCGCGGGATACCGTTTCTCTGTCTGGACGTCGACCTGCACGCGGAAGAGAGGGCTTCCGCAAAGGTACGGATCGAGGCTTTCGTCGAGATGGGGGAGTAGGGGATGGGGAAACCGAAACGCCTCGAAGCCGCGAAGGGGATGAAGGAACTGACGCTGAGGCACTTCCGGGCAGGATGGCTGGCCCGGGAGGAGGGACGGAAAGTCGCCTTCCTCACGAGCGGGGCACCCGTGGAATTTCTCCACGCGATGGATGTCGTCCCCGTTTACCCCGAGAACCACGGTGCCGTCTGCGGGGTGGCGCGTGCGGGCGGACGCCTTTGCCAGGCCGCCGAGGAGAGAGGGTACTCCCGGGATCTATGCTCCTACTGGAAAATCGACTGGGGAGCCCGGATACGGCCCGCGGAGAGCCCCGTCGGGGGGCTGCCGGCGCCCGATTTTCTCCTGTGCGCAAACAACATCTGCCGGACCGTCGTCAAGTGGTACGAGGGGCTGTCCCGTTTCTACCGCGTTCCCCTTCTGCTCCTGGATCTTCCGTTCCGGCATGCCGAGGAGGTGCCCGCGGCGCGGGAGTATGTCCGCGGTCAGTTCCGGAGGCTCCCCGGGGAACTTTCCCGCCTTACGGGAAGGAAGTGGAGCGAAGAACGATTCAGGCAATCGGTTGCCCTGTCCCGGAAGGCATCCGCTCTCTGGCAGGAATGCATCGATGCAAACGCGGCGCGGCCGGCGCCATTCACCGCCGTGGACCAGTTCCTCATGATGGGGCCGATCATGACGATGCGGGGAACGCCGGAGG
>DOTC01000075.1 GCA_003513855.1 Deltaproteobacteria bacterium
CCCCGATCCACCGGAAATACCACTTCGGAACGCTCACGTTCGCGCTCCTGTACGCCTTCCACGAGAATTTCGTCCTTCCCTTCTCCCACGATGAAGTCGTCCACATGAAACGCGCGATGCTGGACAAGATGCCGGAAGCCGACCTCTGGGAGAAGTTCGCGAACCTGCGGCTCCTGTACGCCTACATGTACGGCCACCCCGGGAAGAAGCTCCTGTTCATGGGGGGCGAGATCGGCCAGTGGGAGGAGTGGGACCACGACCGCTCCCTGCAGTGGGACCTCCTCCGGTGGGACTCCCATCGGGGAGTGCAGCGGTTTCTCAAGGACCTGAACGGGCTCTACCGGACCTGCCCTCCTCTCCACGAGACCGATTTCCGCCCGGAAGGATTCGAATGGATCGATTTCCGGGACGTGGACAGCAGCGTCGTCTCCTTTCTGCGCCGGGGGAAGGACCCTTCCGATGTCCTGGTCTGCGTCTTCAACTTCACCCCCGTGGTCCGGGAGGGGTACCGGATCGGCGTGCCCGCTTCCGGCTTCTACCGGGAGGAGATCAACAGCGACAGCGCCGCGTACGGCGGCAGCAACGTTACCAACGGGAGAGGGGTCGAGGCGGAAGCCCTCCCGTGGATGGGCCGCCCCTTCTCGGTCTCCCTCACGCTCCCCCCGCTGGGAGCCCTGTTCCTCATGCCCGGCAAAGAGATGCCCCTCCGACCGTCCCGATGAGAACGGCCCTCCCGCCGGAGATCCACCCGGCGCACGCCACCACCTTCCAGGCGCTTCGCCACCGCAACTTCCGCCTCTGGTTCTTCGGGCAGCTCACCTCTCTCGTCGGCACCTGGATGCAGACGATCGCCCAGAACTGGCTCGTGTACCAGCTCACCGGGTCGGCGTGGGACCTGGGGCTGGTGAACTTCGTCGGGGCGATCCCCCTCGTTCCCCTCACCCTGCACGCGGGAGCGATCGCCGACCGGTTCTCCAAGCGGCGCATCATCTTCCTCACGCAGGCGTCGATGATGGCTCTCGCCTTCGTCCTCGCCATCCTCTGCGCAACCGGGGCGGTCCGGCTCTGGCACGTCCTCGGGCTGGCGTTCCTGCTCGGGACGGCCCAGGCGATCGACACCCCCGCGCGGCAGGCCTTCGTCATCGAGCTCGTGGGNNCCGGCGGTGGCCGGGATCCTCGTCGCCGCGATCGGCGTATCCGGCGCCTTCTTCCTGAACGGGGTGAGCTTCCTTGCGGTCCTGGGAGCGCTGTTTCTGATGGACGCCGCGCTGATCCGCCGGGCGCAGCCGGACGGGACGGGCAGGGACGATCTGTGGGGCGGGGTGCGGTACCTCGCGGGAAACCGGGCCTCGGGATCCGTCGTCCTCCTCATCTCCCTGTCGGCCTTCCTGGCGATGCCCTATTACGTCCTGGTCCCCATCTTCGCCAAGGAGGTGCTGGGCGGGGGAGCGGGAAGCTACGGGGGGCTGATGTCGGCCGCGGGGGTGGGGGCCGTGCTCGGATCGCTGTACGCCGCATCGGGAGGGGCCGTGCGCAGGAAGGGGGCGCTTCTCACAGCGGGATCCCTGTCTTTTCCCCTCCTCCTCCTCGCGTTCTCCTGTTCCCGCTCCTACACGGTCTCGATGCTCCTCCTGGCCGCCGTCGGGTTCGCCTTCGTCATCCAGAACGCCCCGGCGAACTCCCTGCTCCAGTCGCTCGTCCCCGACCACCTGCGCGGCAGGGTCCTGGCGATCTACGTCTCCCTCTTCCTCGGGCTGATGCGGCTGGGGGGCCTGCTCGTGGGGCTGCTCGCCACGGCCACGTCCGCCACGGCCGCCCTGGCGATCACGGCGGCCGGCAGCCTCGTCGCAAGCCTGCTCGTTTTCCGGAAGTTCCCGGAACTTCGCAGAATGGAATAGCGTCCCGGGTGGCACTGCCCCCTGCGCGGGGAATGCAATCGGCCCCCGGGAACCCTGCCTCGCGGGGGGCTTCCCCCCCGCATCGCCTGCGGGTCCCCAGTGGCTCCGCCGCAGAGGATCCCCGGGTCGGGGTTACGCCTTCGTTTCCTGGGGCGCCTTCGCGAACTCCTTCCACGGCGGGAGGACCTTCAGGAAGACCGCCAGGATGAAAAGGGGCAGCGCGAGCAGGCCCAGGGTGTACAGCAGTCCCTCGATCCCCCCGAACTCCATCTTGTACGTGGTCAGCCCCCGGAAGCTCTTCGAGAACATCTGCCCGCCGATCACGACGTTCCAGCGGGTGGCGAAGATCCCTCCCTGGATCAGGATCAGGGAGACGAAGTAGAGCATCTTCCGGAGCTCCTCGCTCTCCCGGAACCGCCGGAAGATCTTGATGGCGGAGAGGATGCCGAGGGGGAAGAGCATCCCCATNNTCATGACCAGTTCCCCGAGGATCTTGATCTCCTCCTCGCTCTGGTAGATCCGGTGGATGAAGTCGACGAACTCCAGGGAGAAGTCGACGATCACGGCGTAGAAGAGGAAGGACATCCCCTTGTCGACGCACTTCATGTCGATCTTCCCCCCCATCATGGGGTAGATGAACATGTACAGCAGGATCACCAG
>DOTC01000038.1 GCA_003513855.1 Deltaproteobacteria bacterium
GCGATCCTCGACCGGAAGATCACGGCCATGCGGATCCGCGTCCACGGGGATTATCACCTCGGGCAGGTTCTCTTCACGGGAAAGGATTTCCTGATCATCGACTTCGAGGGGGAGCCGGCCCACACCTTGAGCTCGCGAAGGATCAAGCGATCCCCCCTGCGGGACGTGGCGGGCATGCTGCGCTCCTTCCACTACGCGTCGAACGCGCCGCTCATCGGGAAAAC
The DNA here is from genome assembly GCA_003513855.1 of Deltaproteobacteria bacterium. GTDB lineage: Bacteria > Desulfobacterota > Deferrimicrobia > Deferrimicrobiales > Deferrimicrobiaceae > CSP1-8. The sequence continues at coordinate 225 of DOTC01000038.1, forward strand.
GGGAGGGAGCGCGTTCCGTACGGACGACGCCGCACGGCTCGAGCCGTGGGGACACTGCTGGAACCTTTGGGTCTCCGCGGCGTTCCTCAAGGCCTACCTGAAAGGCGCCTCCCAGGCGTCCTTCCTCCCCCGTTCGCGGGAGGAACTGTCCTCCCTGCTTTCCGTCTATCTGCTCGAGAAGTCGATCTACGAGCTGGGGTACGAGCTGAACAACCGTCCCGACTGGGTGAAGCTTCCCCTGCGAGGAATTCTCGAACTTCTCGGGACGTCCGAATGATGCAGGACGCGACGAAGGAGGCGGGTCCCCTCGGCCGACTGGCGCGCGCATACGGTGTCCAGACCGCCTATTACGACATCGCCCGCCGACGGCAGCAGGTTTCTTCCCGGACGCTCCTCGCGGTCCTCAAGGCGCTCGGCGCGCCGATCGAGAGAGAGGGGGACGCCAGGGAGGCGCTGCGGGAACACGAGCAGGCGAGGTGGCGAAGGCCTTGCGATCCGGTCGTGGTGGCATGGGACGGCGAATCCGGCGGGCTCGCGCTTCGTCTTCCGGGGGCGATGCCAAAGGGACGGGTAGGCTTGCGTCTTCATCTCGAGGACGGAACCGCCCGGAGCGTACCGTGCGATCTGTCGCACCTCCCCGACGCGGATGGCGCGGAGGTCGAGGGCGAACGGTATGTGATCAAGAGGGTCGACCTTCCGAAGGGGTTGCCGCGGGGATACCACCGTCTGACGATAGAGACCCGGGGGAAGACGGCGGAGGCCGTGGTCATCGCAGCTCCCCGGAAGGCGTACCGACCCGCCAGGGACGAAGAAGGAAAGGCGTGGGGGGTTTTCCTTCCTCTCTACGCGCTCAACTCCCCAAGGAGCCTGGGAAGCGGTGATTTCTCGGATCTTTCGGCCCTCATGGAGTGGGTTTCCGGGATGGGCGGGAATGTGGTCGGAACCTTGCCGCTCCTCGCCGCCTTTCTCTCCGAGCCGTTCCAGCCAAGCCCCTATTCCCCGGCGAGCCGGCTCTTCTGGAACGAGTTCTATCTCGACGTCGAGCGGGTCCCCGAGTTCTCCGGAAGCGCCCGGGCACGGGAACGGTTCTCCTCCCCCGGGTTCCGGGAAGAGGCCGACGCACTGCGGGCCTCGCCGCTGGTGGACTACCGGCGCGGGATGGCCCTCAAGCGAGAGGTCATCGAGGAGCTGGGGCGGTCGTTCTTCACCGGAAGCGATCCGGGGCGGCAGGAGGCATTCCGGGAGTTCCTGGCGACGAATCCCCATGCGGAAGAGTACGCCGTGTTCCGCGCGGTGGGGGAGAGACAACGCGCCCCCTGGCCTGCGTGGCCCGCTCCGCTTGCGGACCGCACCATCGCCCCCGATGCCTACGACGACGGGGCGAGGCGGTACCACCTCTACGCGCAATGGGCCGTGGACGAGCAGTTCGGCGCGCTCTCGAGGGACTTTCGGGAGAGGGGGAAGTCGCTCTACCTGGATCTGCCGCTCGGGGTCTGCTACGACAGCTACGACGTCTGGAGACACCGCGACCTCTTCGTTCTGGACGTCTCCGCGGGGGCGCCCCCCGACGACTTCTTCACCCATGGGCAGGACTGGGGGTTCCCTCCCCTCCACCCCGTGCGATGCCGCGAAGAGGGGTTCCGGTACTACCGGGAATGCCTGCGCCACCAGTTCCGCCACGCGGGGGTCCTCCGGGTCGACCACGTGATGGGACTGCACCGGTTTTTCTGGGTTCCGAAGGGAATGTCCGCTCGCGAGGGGACCTACGTCCGCTACCCCGCCGAGGAACAATACGCCGTCCTCTCGCTCGAGTCCCACCGTCACAAGTCCTGGATCGTCGGCGAGGATCTGGGGACCGTCCCCCCCTATGTTCGGCCGGCGATGGCGCGGCACGGGGTTTCCCGGATGTTCGTCGTGCAGTACGGGCTCTCCCCGGACCCCGCCAGGGCGCTCGGAGCGGTGCCGGCGGGATCCCTGGGATGCATGAACACCCACGACATGCCGACCTTCACCTCTTTCTGGGAAGGGCGGGACATCGATGACCGGGTCTCCCTCGGCCTCCTCGACGGGCAAGGGAGCCGGCAGGAGAGGGAAAGGCGCCGGGAAATGAAGGAAGCCCTCGCGGCGTTCCTTCGCCGGAAGGGATGGCTGGGGGGGGGCGGAAAGGAGACGGATGCGGTCCTTGCGGCGTGCCTATCGTATCTCGCGGCCAGCAAGGCCGGCGTCGTCCTCGCCAACATCGAGGATCTGTACCTGGAGAGGGAACCGCAGAACGTGCCCGGGACCAGTATGGAGAGGCCGAACTGGCGCCGGAAGGCCCGGCACGGGTTCGAGGAGATCCGCGAGATGGGCCAGGTGATCCGGGTCCTCCGGGAAGTGGAACGCCTCCGTCCACGGGGGAAGGCACACCGGGGAAGTCCCCGGGGGCGAAAGGAAGAGCCGTTGAGTGAGGAGGTGGGATAGAGCGATGCGTTATGACGTGTCTCTGTTGAACGACCAGGACCTGTATCTTTTCAACGAGGGGAGCCATTACCGGCTCTATGAAAAACTGGGCTCCCATTTCATGACCGTGGAAGGCGAGGAGGGGACCTACTTCGCCGTGTGGGCCCCCAACGCCGGAGAGATATTCGTCACGGGGACCTTCAACGGCTGGAACCCCGGCTCCCATCCGCTCCGGCTGAAGGGGACCTCCGGGATCTGGGAGGGATTCATCCCCGGCGTCACGAGGGGGGCCGCCTACAAATACCACGTCGTTTCCCGGGTGAACGAGTATCGGTACGACAAGGCCGACCCGTTTGCCTTCCATGGCGAGGTTTCCCCGGACACCGGGTCCGTGGTCTGGGACCTGTGGTACGAGTGGGAGGACGGGGAGTGGATGAAGGACCGGCACCGGCGCAACGCCGCCGGCAGCCCGATCTCCATCTACGAGATGCACCTGGGCTCGTGGATGCGGGTCCCCGAGGAGGGGAACCGGGTGATGACCTACCGGGAGCTGGCCCCCCGGCTGGTCGAGTACCTCACGAAGATGAACTTCACCCACGTGGAGTTCCTCCCCGTCATGGAGCACCCGTTTTACGGATCGTGGGGATACCAGGTCACCGGGTTCTTCGCCCCCACCAGCAGGTACGGGACGCCGCAGGACTTCATGGTCCTGGTCGACACCCTGCACCGCCACGGCATCGGGGTGATCCTCGACTGGGTCCCTTCGCACTTCACCAAGGACGGCCACGGGCTCAACTACTTCGACGGGACCCACCTCTTCGAGCATGCGGACCCGCGCCAGGGGCACCACCCCGACTGGGACACGCAGATCTTCAACTACGGCCGCCACGAGGTGCAGAGCTTCCTTCTCTCCAACGCGTACTACTGGCTCGACGTCTTCCACGCCGACGGGCTGCGCGTGGACGCCGTGGC
>DOTC01000240.1 GCA_003513855.1 Deltaproteobacteria bacterium
GCGTAGACCCCCCCGTGGCGGTGGGCGATCTCGACCGCCCTCTCGTCGCTTTCCGGGTCGATCCCGATCGTGACGATGTGCGTCACCCCCGCCTCGCGGGCGCGGCGAACGACATCGTCCTCCGCGTCGCAAAGAGGGGGGAGATCCAGGTGCGCATGGGTATCGAAATACATGATGGAGGGATCCGGCGCCTTATTCTTCGATGCGGGGGAAGACGACGGCGGATCGGGCAAGGGTGGCGCCCTCGGAGAGACCTCCCCAGCGGCCCGCGGTGGACAGCACCGCCTTCTCGACGGCCCCCTCGCAGCCAAGCGCCTCCCACATGTTCTGGGCCGCCACCGGGACGAACGGTGCCGAGAGGAGCACGCAGATCCTCGCTGTCTCGAGGACGGTGTAGAGGACCGTTCCCAGCCGCTCCCGCCGGGCCGGATCCTTCGCCAGCGTCCACGGCGCCGTCGAGTCGACGTACTTGTTGCCGGCCTTGACCAGCTCCCAGATGGCGGACAGCGCGCGATGCAGCTCCAGCTCCTCCATCGCCCCGTCGACCGCGCGCAGGACGTCTTCCGCCTTCGCCTTCATGGCCCGCTCCTCTTCCCCCGGCCGGGCCTGGGGGGGAACCGTCCCGGAGAAATATTTCCCCAGCATCCCGAGGGAGCGGTTCAGCAGGTTTCCGAAGTCGTTGGCCAGCTCCGAGTTGATCCGGTGCACCAGCGCCTTCCGGGAGAAGTCCCCGTCCGTCCCGAAGGGGACCTCCCGGAGGAGGAAGTAGCGGAACGCATCCGGGCCGTAGGTCGCGACCATCTCGTACGGGTCGACCACGTTGCCCAGCGACTTGCTCATCTTCTGCCCCTCGACGGTCCACCATCCGTGGGCGAAGACGCCCAGGGGAGGGGCCACGCCGGCGGACAGGAGGAACGCGGGCCAGAAGACGGCGTGGAAGCGGAGGATGTCCTTCCCGACGATGTGGACGTCGGCGGGCCAGAAGGTGTCGAACCGCTCGCCGCCGGCCGGGTATCCCACGCCGGTGATGTAGTTGGTCAGCGCGTCGTACCACACGTAGATCACGTGGGCGGGGTCGCCGGGGACGGGGATCCCCCAGGTGAGGGAGGTCCGGGACAGGGAGAGGTCGTTCAACCCTCCGGCCACGAAGGAGACGACCTCGTTCCGGCGGCTCTCCGGGCGGATGAACGCCGGGTTTCTCTCGTAATAGTCGAGAAGGGGCCGCTGGTAGCTCGAGAGCCGGAAGAAGTACGAGGGCTCCTTCCGCTTCTCCACCGGGCGTCTGCACTCGGGGCAATTCCCGTCGGCCAGCTGGAGGTCGGTCCAGTACGACTCGCAGGGCGTGCAGTACCATCCTTCGTATGCGCCGAGGTAGATGTCCCCCTTCGCGAGGGATTTCCGGAAGAGATCCTGGACGGAGGCGTAGTGGCGCTGCTCCGAGGTCCGGATGAAGTCGTCGTTCGTGATGTGGAGCGCCGGGGTGAGCCCCTGGAACCGGGTGACCACGCGGTCGGCGAGCTCTTTCGGGGAGACTCCCTGCTGCACCGCGCTCTTGTGCACCTTCTCCCCGTGCTCGTCGGTCCCGGTGAGGAAGAAGACCTTCTGCCCCTTCATCCGGTGGTACCGGGCGAGCGCGTCGGCGGCGATCGTCGTGTAGGCGTGTCCGATGTGGGGGACGTCGTTCACGTAGTAGATCGGGGTCGTGATGTAGAACGTCTCCTTCACTCAGCTCCCCTCGTTCCCGTCCCCGGGCGGGGAGGAGGGGTCCCCCGCTTCCCCGGCGTCCGGCATCCGCCCGTCCTGGTCCGCGGGGCACGTCCCCCCCGCCTTGGCCCGGGCGTACGCCCCGTGTTCATAGATCAGGCAGCACATCAGCCTTCCGCAGACGCCCGAGAGTTTCGCGGGGTTGAGCGCGAGGCCCTGGTCCTTGGCCATCTTCACGGTGATCGGCTCGAACCCGGAGAGGTGGGAGGCGCAGCAGAGCTCCTTCCCGCAGGGGCCGATCCCCCCCACCATCCTCGCCTCGTCGCGCACGCCGACCTGGCGCATCTCGATGCGGGTCCTCATTTCGTGGGCCAGGTCCTTGACCAGTTCCCGGAAATCGATCCGCCCGTCCGCGGTGAAGTAGAAGATCGACTTGCTCCGGTCGAGGAGGATCTCGGTTCGTACGAGCTTCATCGGGAGCTTTCTTGCCTCGATCCGGGCGAGGCAGAAGGCGTGGGCCTCCGTCTCCCGCTTGGCGTTCTCCTGGTGGGAGCGCAGGTCGTCGGCCGAGGCGGCCCGGACCACCTTCGGAAACGGCGTCCTCTCCGGCGCGGAAGAGACGTCGTCGAGCCGCTGGACGACCTGTCCCACGATCGGTCCCCGGTCGGTCATCACGACCGCGTAGTCCCCCTTTCCCAGGGCCGTCCCGGTGCAGTCGTAATGGGTCATCTTGCAGAGGCTCCGGAACCGGATTCCGGCCAGATCCATGGGTTCCTATCCCTTCCCGTGAAATGCGAACAAAAATGCCTCCACCATGAGCTGCTTCTGCGCCTGAGGAGGCATGCGGGACATGGAAAGAAGCGCCCGGTAGGCCCTGCCCCACCCTTCCGGGGTCTTCCGGCCGGCGGCGACGCGCAGCGCATCCTTCAAATCCTCGTTTATGATACCCATTTCCGCGCCGGATGATAAGAGGGAGATATCCCGCACGACGGAGAGGGGGGCCGCGACCTTCCGCGAGAGGTCTCCGGCCCCTTTCCACGACGCGGCAACCGAGGTGATGGCCTCCGGGTCGGGCGAGGAGAGAAGCCGGACCCACCTCTCCCGCTCCCCTTCCGCCTCCTCGAGCACCTCGAGCGCCCTCCCGGGGCTTCCCCCCGAGAGGGCCGCCGCCCCGCGGATGACCGTTGCGGGGTAGCGGTCGCCGGCCCCGGGAATGCCGGTTACGATCTCCTCCACCAGGCCCGGCGCAAGGGGGGAGAAGGAGACCTTCTGGCAGCGGGAGACGATCGTGGGGGGAAGGCGGGACATCCGGTGTGCGACGAGCAGGAGGTGCGTCCCCGGCGGCGGCTCCTCGAGCGTCTTGAGGAGCGCGTTCGCGGCCTGGACCGTCATCCTGTCGGCGGGGGCGATGACGACGGCGCGGGGCCGGTCCGAGAACGCCTTGAGCGACAGCTCTTCCTGGAGGAGCCGGATATCGTCGATCAGGATGTTCTGGTTCTCCGGCGAGACGCGCAGGAAATTCGGGTGGGATCCCGACGCGAGAATGCGGCAGTCGCGGCACGTCCCGCACCCGCCTAACTCCCCGCGGTTCCGGCAGAAGAGGGCCGACACGAAGGCGATCGCCGCCTTCTCCTTCCCGATCCCTTCCTCCCCGAAGAACAGGAGACCGGCGGGGACGTTGCCGGACTCGAGGTAGCGCAGCAGGAGGGCGACCGCCCGGTCCTGCCCGCGGACGCCGCCGAACGCCCCTACCATCCGAACCGCGCCGCGACCACCGCCTGCACGCGGCGGAAGACCTCCCCGGCCGGGGGCGCTCCGTCGATCCGCACGATCCGGTCCGGTTCCGCGGCCTGCAGGCGGAGATACCCCTCGCGGACGTTCCGGTGGAACTCGATGGTCTCGGATTCCATGCGGTCCGCCCGCCTCCCCCTGCCGGAGAGCCTGCGGAAACCGTCTTCGGGATCGATGTCGAACAGGAGGGTGAGGTCCGGGAGAAGACCTCCGGCGGCGAATGCGTTCAGCCCCTCGATCCGGGCGGCGTCGATCCCCCGGGAGAATCCCTGGTAGGCGGAGGTGGCGTCGCTGAAGCGGTCGGCCAGGACGGCTTTCCCCGAGGAGAGGGAGGGAAGGATGACCGCGCGAACGTGCTGGGCGCGCGCGGCCTCGTAGAGGAGAAGTTCGGTCTCGGGGAAGACGCGCTCCTCGCGCCGGGCGAGGAGGAGTCCCCGGATCTCGTCGGCCAGGGGGGTCCCGCCCGGCTCCCGGGTCACGACGTGGGGGACCGCTTTTCCGGCGAGGTATTCCGACAGAAGCCCGATCTGCGTCGTTTTGCCGGACCCCTCGATTCCCTCGAACGTGACGAAGGGGGCCTTCACGACGCGCCGCCGGGTTCCGAAGGAAGGGAGCCCTCGACGCCGGCTAGCACTCCGAGAAGCCGCACGAACGGCACTTGAGGCACCCCTCCTGCATCTCGACCTGGCTGCCGCAGTCGGGGCATGCGCCCCGCGCCACCTCGAACCCCTCGCTGCCGAGAGAGCTCACCTGCCGGGAGGGGTCCTCCCCGGGGTCGGAGGCCAGAGGCTCCGCCAATGCCGCGTGGGCGGGGAACATCCGGTTGACGTTGTCGATGTACCATTCGACGGCCTTGGCCACCGCGTCCGCGCACGACATGATCTTCGCGCCGTTTCCGGCCCACGCCGGAAGGTGGCACGAGATCCCTTTCAGCTGCTTGACGATCGCGTCGGGCTTGACCCCCGAACGGAGCGCCAGGGAGACGAGCCTGCCGATCGCCTCGGACTGCGATGCGGCGCACCCGCCCGCCTTCCCCATCTGGTTGAACACCTCGAAGATCCCCTTCTCGTCGCAGTTCATCGTGACGTAGATCTTTCCGCAGCTGGTCTTCATCTCCTTGGTGACCCCGATCAGGGTGTCGGGCCGGGGGCGGGTGGAGACGTAGCCGGGCTCCTCTGCCGGACGATCGGGCGCCGACGCCGTTTCCGCCCGGTTCACCTCGCCGATGTTCAGCACCTGCTCCTCCCGGCTCTTGTCCCGGTAGACGGTGACTCCCTTGCAGCTCAGGCGGCAGGCGAGGAGGTAGACCTTGCGGATGTCCTCCCGGGTCGCTTCCGCGGGGAAGTTCACCGTCTTGGAGACGGCGTTGTCGACGTGCTTCTGGAAGGCGGCCTGCATCCGCAGGTGCGCCTCGGGAGAGATGTCGTGCGCCGTCACGAAGACCCTGCGCACCTCCTCCGGGATCCCCTCCACATGCTGCAGGGTCCCTTTCCGGGAGATCTCCCGCATCAGCTCCACCGAGGAGATGCCGCGCTGCTTCATCTCCTCCTCGAAGAGGGGGTGCACCTCGACGAGATGGTCGTTGTCCATCACGTTGCGGATGAAGGACAGGGCGAAGAGGGGCTCGATGCCGCTGCTGCAGCCGGCGATGATGCTGATGGTCCCCGTCGGGGCGATCGTCGTCGTCGTGGCGTTCCGCCGGGCGACCGTCCCCCGGTCCGCGAACACGCTCACCGGGAAGTTCGGAAAGGGGCCCCGCTCGCGCGCCAGGAGCGACGAGGCGTTGACGGACTCTTCCTGGATGAAGCTCATCACTTCCTGGGCGACGGCCAGGGCCTCGTCCGAGTCGTAGGGGATCCCCAGCTTGATGAGCATGTCGGCGAACCCCATCACCCCCAGCCCGACCTTCCGGTTTCCCATCGTCATCTGCCGGATCTCGGAGAGGGGGTAGTTGTTCCTGTCGATCACGTTGTCCAGGAACCGGATCGCGTCGTGGATCGTCCCGCGCATCCTCTCGTAGTCGATCTGGATGCTCCCGTTCTCGCCCGTCACCATGCCGGCGAGGTTGATGGAGCCCAGGTTGCAGCTCTCGTAGGGGAGAAGCGGCTGTTCGCCGCACGGGTTCGTGCTCTCGATGGCGCCGATCTTCGGCGTGGGGTTGTCCCGGTTGATCCGGTCCAGGAAGATGATTCCCGGCTCCCCGTTCCGCCACGCGGCGTCCACGATCTTCTCGAACACCTCGCGGGCGGAGAGGCTCGCGACGACCGCGCGGGAGTGGGGGTTGACAAGGTCGTACTCCGCGTCGGCCTCCACCGCTCTCATGAATTCCTCGGTAAGAGCCACGGAGATGTTGAAGTTGTTCAGGCGGTCGTTCTTCATCTTGCAGGAGATGAAATCGAGGATGTCGGGGTGGTCGACCCGCAGGATCCCCATGTTCGCCCCGCGTCGGGTTCCCCCCTGCTTGATCGTCTCGGTCGCCGCGTCGAACACCGTCATGAACGAGATGGGCCCCGAGGAGATCCCCTTGGTGGACCTGACGACGTCGTGCCGGGGGCGCAGCCGGGAGAAGGAGAAGCCGGTCCCTCCGCCGCTTTTGTGGATGAGCGCGGTGTTCTTGACCGCCTCGAAGATCGATTCCATCGAGTCGTCGACGGGCAGCACGAAGCACGCCGACAGCTGCTGCAGCTCCCGCCCGGCGTTCATCAGGGTGGGCGAGTTGGGCAGGAAGTCGAGCCGGCTCATCATTGCGTAGAATCGCTCCGCCCACCGGAGGACGACCTCGGGGACGGAACCGTAGTACAGTCCTTCCGCCATCCCGATGTCGTAGGCCACGCGCGCCAGCATCTCCTCGGGGGTCTCGTTCCTCTCCCCCCCGGGGCCCGTCTTGAGGTACCGGCGCTCGAGAACCTTGCGCGCGTTCTCCGAGACCGGCATCGGGCCGTACTTCGCTCTCATCCGGTCGGTCCACTCGCCCGGAGGGTGGGCCGGAAGATCCCTGGTTCCGGAGACAAGGAGGGTCTCCGGCTTGTCGCCCGCCGGAAGGGTGGGCGTGGAAACCGGCTGGTTCAGATCCATCGTGGCTGCTCCCCTGCAGGTATTATTCTACTTTAATGATAGCGTATCTTGTGGTCGAGGATTATCACGGATACAAGATATGGTGTCCGGTTGGGGCTGTCAAGGAAAAGAGGGGAAAAAAAGAAAATTCTTCTAACTCCCGAAGGAGAGACGGTTTTCAACCGGATAAAACAGGTTCCCTCTCCGGATACGGTTCCCGCCCCCCCTTGGAATCTCCTGCGGGGATTCCCGGTTCCATCGGTACGTTTCGGAAGGATGCTCCGCCCCTGGGTCGCGACCCTTGCCCCGGATGCACCGTCGAATTTTTCTACAGAATTTTTCAACATAAGTGGTGAAAAACCGTCCGGGAAAGGAAAATTCGTCTTGATTATTGACCTCCGATGTATTATGTATACAGTCGACAATAATCGTAATGGGTCGCAAATAGGGATGCAGCATTGAACCAGCCCCAACATTATCACAGGGAAAGGAAGGGAGCGACCATGTTCCCCTTGCACCGGGGAAGAATCCGCATTGTCGGTCTCATCGGGGTAGTTGCACTCCTGCTCGCGTCTGGCCCCTCTTCGCTGCGGGCCATGGAAAACTCCGAATGCCTCGACTGCCACGGCGACCGGGACATCCTCTCCTGGTCGGCCGAGGACAGGGAGTCGAACGTAACCCCGGGGGGACCGGAAAGGCCCCACCGGCTCGCCTCTCCCTTCCCGGGGATCAGCCTCCATGTGGACGCTGCGCTGTATGAGGCTTCGGTGCACGCGGACCTCTCCTGCACGGACTGCCACGCGGACGTCAAGGTCCTGCCGCACACGGCGCGGCTCAAGGCGGTCGATTGCTCCGGCTGCCACACCGGGGAGGCGGCCGTGTACGCCAAGAGCCGGCACGTGCACGGGTACAAGAGGATGGCGGGGATCGAGGCTCCCCGCTGCTCGGACTGTCACGGGGCGCACGCGATCCCCAAATCGACCCTTTCCTCGTCCCCCGTCTATTTCCGGAATATCGCCGCAACGTGCACCCGGTGCCACGGGAACCGGGAGGTGATCGAACAGGGGGGGATCGCCATCCCCGGCGCGGCGAGGATGTACGAGAAGAGCATCCACAACAAGGCGATCGTGGAGAAGGGGCTGAACAAATCCGCCTCGTGCGTCGACTGCCACGGGGCCCACGATCTCAAGGACCGGTTCGACCCGTCCTCCCCCATCTACCGGACGAACATCCCGGAGACGTGCGGGAAATGCCACTACGGCATCTTCACGATCTTTCGCGAGAGCGTCCACGGCGTGGCGCTGGCCCGCGGCGTACCCGACGCCCCGGGATGCACCGATTGCCACGGGGAGCATGAAATCCGCCAGGCGGATGACCCCCGCTCCGCGGTCTCCTTCATGGCCATCTCCGAAAAGACGTGTCCTTCGTGCCACGCCGCCGAGAAGCTTGCCGCCCGGTACGGCGTCCAGACCGACAAGGTCAAGGGGTACAGGGACAGCTTCCACGGCCTCTCCCAGCGGCTGGGCGACAGGACCGTGGCGAGCTGCTCCTCCTGCCACGGGGTGCACGAGATCTTCACGACGGCCGACCCCCGCTCCACGGTGAACCCGAAAAACCTGCCGGTGACCTGCGGGCAGTGCCACCCCGGGGCGACGGAGAACTTCGCCAAGGGGAACATCCACGCCGGCGCGGGCGGGACCGGGGGCACCATAAAATACTGGGTGAGGAATATCTACATCTGGCTGATCGTCGTCGTCATCGGGGGGATGCTCCTCCACAACGGGGCCGACTACNNTTTTGACGCTGTCGAGCTTCTTCGTCCTCGTCATCACGGGGTTCGCGCTCAAGTTCAAGTGGTCGATCCCGTTCCTGTCGGACGCGACGAACGTCTCCCTGCGGGGAGACGGGCACCGGGCGGCCGCGATCGTGATGGTGGCCACCTCCGTGTACCACATGTTCTACGCCGTCTTCACGGAGCGAGGGCGGGACCAGCTGGCAAGGATGATGCCCCGCTGGCAGGACGCGCTGGACGTCGTGGCGATGCTGAAGTACTACATCGGGATCTCCGACCACAAGCCGAAGTTCGGCCGGTACAGCTACGTGGAGAAGGCCGAATACCTCGCCCTCGTGTGGGGCACGGTCGTCATGGTCGTCACGGGGTTCATGCTCTGGTTCGAGAACGAGACCCTGAAGCGGATCCCGATGTGGGGNNGCGATCTTCGTGTGGCACCTGTACTACGTGATCATCAACCCGGACTTCGCCCCCATGTCGTTTACCTGGATCGACGGGAAGCTGTCCCGCCACCACATGGAGCACGAGCACCCGCTCGAACTCGAGGAGATCGAGGAGAGGGAACGGCACGGAGGGGGAGAGATCCCGGGAACGAGCACGCTGCTGACGGAGGAGAAATGAAACCGTTGCGATCGTTCGTGTTGGCCGGACTCCTGGCGGCCGCGGTAGGGGGCATGGCCACGACGGGGGAGGCGGGGCCGACCGTCGGGGATTGCCAGGAGTGCCACGGCGACAAGACGATCGAAATGACGATGCCCGACGGGACGGTCCGGTCGCTGTTCGTCGACGGGAAGGCGTACCGGTCGTCGATCCACGGAAAGGCCGCGTGCACCGCGTGCCACGTGGACGCCAAGGCGCCGCACGGGAAGTTGTCCGCGGTTTCGTGCGGGCGATGTCACCCCGACGCGGCGAAGTCCTACGCCCAGAGCACCCACGGGATCGTGCGCGCGAAAGGGAACCGGGACGTGCCGGGGTGCGAAGACTGCCACGGCAAGCACGACATCCTCAAGGCGCAGGATCCGAAGGCGCGCACGTTCCGGCTCAACATCGTCGGGGTCTGCCTGGAGTGCCACGAGGACCGGGTGATCGAGGAGAAGTACGACCTGCCCGACCAGAAGGTGATGGCGGCCTACCGGGAGAGCGTCCACGGGATGGCCTCGAAGAAGTCCGGCCTCCTCGGATCCGCGGTCTGCTCGGACTGCCACGGGAACCACTTGATTCTCCCGGGGGACCAGCCCCGGTCGGCCACCCACCGGCAGCACATCCCGTCGCTCTGCGGCAAGTGCCACTCCGGCATCCTGGAGAAATACGAGCGCTCCGTGCACGGGAAAGGGATGCGCGCGGGAATCGCGGAGTCCCCCGTGTGCACCGACTGCCACGGGGAGCACACGATCACGAAGATCTCCGATCCCGCCTCGTCGGTCTATGTGAAAAACGTCCCCCGGACCTGCTCGGCATGCCACGACAAGGAGGCGATCGCCTCCCGGTACGCCTTGCCGAAGAAGCGGTTTTCCAGCTACATGGATTCGTTCCACGGAATCGCCCTGGAATACGGGATGACCAAGGCGGCCAACTGCGCGTCGTGCCATGCCTTCCACGATATCCTCCCGGCCTCGGACCCCGCGTCCCCGGTCAACAAGGCGAACCTGCCCAGGACCTGCGGCAAGTGCCACCCCAACGCGGGGGAGAACTTCGCCAAGGGGATGATCCACGTCGAGGTAACCCCCGAGAAGGCGATGGGCGTGTTCGCCGTCCGCGTCTTCTACACGATCTTCATCGGCACGCTCGTCACCCTGTTCGTCCTGCACGTGGCCATGGACCTGCTGGGGAGGCGCCGTCGCGGCAAGGCGAAGGCAGGAAAGACGGAGGAGTGACCCCGATGAGCGAAGCCCGCGGCCCCGTATACGTGGAACGGATGTCGGTGCTGTTCCGCGTGCAGCACATGCTGTTGATGGTTTCCCTCCTCGTTCTCGCCGTGACCGGCTTCGCGCTGATGTTCCACGACAACTGGCTCGCGGCGGCCGTGATCCGCCTCGAGGGCGGGATGCTGTACCGGGGCATCATCCACCGGTCCGCCGCCGTCTTCCTGATGGCCCAGCTCGTCTACCACGCCTTCTACATGCTCTTTTCCCGCGAGGGGAAACGGGAGTTGCGGGAGGTCTGGCTCACCAGGCGGGATTTCGACGACTTTCTCCAGGCGATGCGGTTCAACCTCGGGATGGACAGCGAATACCCCCGCTTCGGAAGGTACGGGTACAAGGAAAAGTTCCAGTACTGGGGGGCGACGACCGGCGTCTTCCTCATCTCCGTGACCGGGATCATCCTCTGGGCCGAGACGTTCTCCATGAAGTACCTTCCCAAAGTCGTGCTGGACCTGACCCTCATCGTCCACGGGTACCAGGGCCTGCTCGCCTTCGTGATCCTTCTCTTCTGGCATCTGTACATCGTCCACCTGCACCCGTCCGTGTTCCCGATGAACCGGGCGTGGCTGACGGGGAAGGTGGACGCCGAGTGGCTCCGGGAGGAGCATCCCGCGGAATACGAGAAACTCAAAGGAGAAGGGGTGATATGAGGAGGATGTTCCTTGCAGCAGGGATCTTCATCGCCCTGGGGATCCTCGTCCAGGGGTTCTGGTTCCCGGCGGATGCCAGGATCTCGCTGGAAAAGTGCACGCTCTGCCACGGGAAGCCGGAGTTCCGGAAGATCCTCGTCGACGGGAAGATCCGGGACCTCTTCGCGACGGCGGACAGCCTGAAGGGGTCCGTCCACGAAAAGAAGACGTGCGTGGACTGCCATTTCGACGTGAGCGAGATTCCCCACCGGCAGCGCCCCCAGCGCGTGACCTGCACCCACTGCCACTACAAGGGGAACGCGGAAGGGGCCCCCCAGTCCGACGCCTACCTGGAATATTTCGGGTCGGTCCACGGCAACGCGATCGCCGGAGGGAACGCGAAGGCCCCCCTTTGCCAGGATTGCCACGGGGACCACTCCATCCGCAAGACGAAGGACCAGGCGTCGGCGGTCTCCCGCGGGAACGTCGCGGAGACGTGCGGACGGTGCCACATCGAGATCTACGCGGTGTACAAGACGTCGATCCACGGCGTGGCGGTGTCCCAGGGGATCCCGGAGGCCCCGTCGTGCACCGGATGCCACGGGGAGCACAAGATCTACGCCCACAAGGACCCCAAGTCCACCGTGTTCGCGACNNACGTACCAGAACTCGTTCCACGGGGTGGCGAGCGGCTTCGGCTCCCGGACCGTGGCCAACTGCGCCTCGTGCCACGGCGTCCACGACATCCGGCCGTCGGAGGACCCTCGCTCCATGGTCAACCCGAAGAACATTCCCGCAACCTGCGGGAAATGCCACCCCGGGGCAAACCCGAATTTCGCCGTGGGGAAGATGCACGTCGACTCCCACAGCAAGGAATCCGGGATCATCTATTACACCGCGCAGTTCTTCAAATACCTTACGATCGGCACCATGCTCGCCCTCATCGCGCACATCTTTCTCGACATGTACGGGCGGACCAGAAGATTGCGCGGCGACAAGTAGAAGTCGCCGTCGGTGCTCGGAGGACGAAACCACAAGCGGGGGATGGAACGCATGACCGCGAACGACAAGAAGGAATCGAAGCGGGGTACCCTGGAACGGGAGGTCGAGTCCGTGGTTGACGAGGAGACCGCCGGCCTGGACCCTGCCGACGCCGAGAGGATCCGGGAGAAGGTGCGCGCCCGCGTCCTCGAGGAGGTGGAGAGGGAGAGGCGCATCCGCACGGCCGCGGAACGCAGGGCGGAGGAGCGGAGGCGCCGCGAGGAGAAACGGCGGGAGAGGCTCCACGAGGAAGGGGAGATGTTCGAGAGGTTCAACCGGAACTTCCGCTTCCAGCACATCGTGATGTTCACCTCGGTGATCATCCTGGTCATCACCGGGATGCCGATCAAGTTCCCGGAATTCCTGCTCTCCCGGTTCCTCGTGAATCTGTGGGGGGGGATCCACAACGCCACGATCGTCCACCGGATCGGCGCCGTGATGCTCATCTACTTCATGGTGCACCACCTCTTCTACACGGTGTTCTCCCGGCAGGGCAGGCGGGATTTCATCCTCCTGATCCCCACCCCCAAGGACGCCAGGGACGCGGTGCAGAACGTCCGCCATTTCCTGGGGAAAACGGGGGAGAAGCCCCGGTTCGGCCGGTTCAGCTACATCGAGAAATTCGACTACTGGGCCGTCTACTGGGGATGCGTCATCATGATCGGCTCGGGCGTCTTCCTCTGGGGCGAGGAGATCGTCCTCAAGTTTTTCCCGAAGTACGTCCTGGACGTCGCCCACGAGATGCACAGCGACGAGGCGATGCTCGCCACGCTGGCGATCGTCATCTGGCATTTCTACAACGTCCACTTCAACCCCGACCGGTTCCCGGGGACCCTCATGTGGTGGCACGGCCAGATCTCCGAGCATGAGATGAAGGAGGAGCACCCGCTCGAGTACGAGGAGATCATGGCAAAGAGGTCGAAGCAGAAGGCGGCGGAGGTGCCCAACCGATGAAAGAGATGTTCCTGTCCTGGTGGGACCTCGTCGTCCGGTACCGGAAAACGCTCCTGGCGATCGGGGCGGTGGTGCTGGGGATCCTGGTCCTGTTCAACGGGGCATTCTTCGTCGCCGCCTACTTCCCCAAGTCGTGCGTCGTCTGCCATTACATGGACCCGTTCTACGACCAGTGGAAGACCTCCCGGCACGCAGACGTCTCGTGCATCAAGTGCCACTCCTTCTCTCCGCTGTTCATCACCGTGACGACGCTCAAGTACTGGACCGGCCTCTACAATCCAAGGCCGCACGCCAATGTCCCCGACAAGCAGTGTCTGTCCTCGGACTGCCACGAGGGACGGATCGAGCAGGGGAAGGCCAAGCTCGGCGCCATCACCTTCGACCATCAGGAGCACATGACGAAGCTCAAGCGCGGGGAGCAGCTCCGCTGCACGACGTGCCACTACTCGATCGTCCAGGGGGAGCACATCGCGGTCGACACGAACGTCTGCTTCCTCTGCCACTTCAAGGGGATCAGCCAGGGGCAGGCCCTGGGCGGGTGCCCCGGGTGCCACGGCACCCCGAAGAAGACGGTGGACCACAGCGGGTTCACCTTCTCCCACGACTCCTACCTGGAGATCGGCGTGCAGTGCAAGCAGTGCCACCTGCGCGTGGCGGAGGGGGACGGCCGGGTCGACGAGAGACACTGCTTCGACTGCCACGTCGGCAGGCTCAAGGGCAAGTCCGACCCGCTCGCGCTGCACCGGACGCACGTTACCTACAACGCGATCAAGTGCCTCAAGTGCCACGAAAAAATCCGGCACGGGGAGGTCGAGCTGGTCAAGACCTTCGAGGTCCAGTGCGACTCCTGCCACAAGAGGCTCCACAACTACCAGAAGGAGATGTACATGGGGGCGGGCGCGCGGGGCGTCGCCGACACCCCCTCG
>DOTC01000175.1 GCA_003513855.1 Deltaproteobacteria bacterium
CACCGTCGCGGAGACGTAGGACCCCATGACGACGTTCAGGCGCTCCTGCGGCAGGCTGCGAACCAGGTACACCACGAGGCACGTGGTGAGGGAAGGGATGAAGAGGCCCTGCAGGAACCTGGCGGCCACGAGCAGCGGAAGGCTCTCCGTGGCGGCGCAGAACAGGCTGCACCCGATGACCACGGAGCCACCCGTAAACAGGAGGGGGCGCACGGGGAAGGTGTCCACCAGCCGCCCGAACGGGAGGGTGGCCAGTGCGATCCCGAAAATCACGGCGGAGACCGTGAGCGAAGCGTACGATGCGCTCACCCCGAACTCCGACCGGATCACGGGAAGAACGGGCTGGGTGATGTAGATCGTCAGGAAGGTGGAGGAGACCAGGAAAAAGATCAGCGCCTGAAGCCCGACGTGCCTGCCCCCGTTCATCCGTTTCCCTTCCCCGGAAGGTCGACGGTCTGCTTGGCAAACCTCACGGCATCAAGGCGTTGACCTTCGCGGCCATGATGAAGTCGTTCCGGTGCAGCGCGCGGATCTTGTGCGTCTGGAAGACGACGCCGCAGTACCCCCATCCCACCGTGAGGTCGGGATGGTGCCCCTCTCCTTCCGCCACCTCACCAACCCTCCGGGCGAACGCCATCGCCTGCGCGAAGTCCCGGAAGCGGAACGTTCTCCGGATCTTCGTCGCGCCCTCCTCCAGTTCCCATCCCGGGATCTCCCGGAGCATCCCTTCCGCCTCCTCCCGGGAGAGCGGGGAAACATTTCCCTTGCACGGTTCGCACGTTCTGGACGCCAATCCCATGGCCCCCTCCTTTCGCCCCTCCCGGCCCGTCAATCCTCCCCCGTCTTCCGGACCTTCCCGGAGGCGACCCGGAGCATGATGACGGCGCAAAGCTGCCTTTCGAACTCGGCGGGGTCGTACGTCGGAAGCCGGCAGACGCGGCCTTCGCAGACATAGGCGGTCGCCTGACGGTCCAGCGCCTCTTTCCCGTCCAGAAGCGGAACGAACCGGGCGTTCTTCTCCTGGTCCTCCCCTTCGGTCACGACCGAAAGGANNTTCCCCTGCGGGGCGACAAGGAGGATCTGCTTGGGCGCATCGAGCAAGAAATCGACGGCCAGCAGCATCTCGGAAAGAGCGGCCGGGCTGGTGCGCAAGGGTTCCTCCATGTACCGGAAAACCCCCTCCGCCCTTCTTCGGTACCCGTCTTCGGCCGTGAATTCATGGAGCCGCAGGAGGTTCAGGGCGGCCACGGAATTTCCCGACGGTTCCGCGCCGTCATAGGAAGGTTTCTCCCGCACCAGAAGATCCTCGTGGTCGTCGCCGGTCAGGAAATAGCCGCCCCGGGACTTGTCCTCGAAACGGGCCTCCAGGATGGCGTCCAGCTCGACCGCCTTTTCCAGCCATAGCGGATCGCCGCCGGCCTCGTACAGATCCAGGAGCCCGGCGATCAGGAAGGCATAGTCTTCCAGGTATCCGTTTTTCCCCGCCTGGCCGTCCGTGAAGGTCCGGCAGAGCCGGCCTTCGCGCCGGAGGTTCCCGAGGAGGAAACGGGCGGCATCGGCCGCCTGCTCGACATAGCGGGAATCGTCCAGGACGAGACCGGCGCGGGCATACGCGGAAATCGTCAGCCCGTTCCATGCGGTCAGGATCTTCTCGTCCCGCAGCGGATGGGGCCGGCGGCTCCTCTCCCGGTACAGAAGATCCTTCGCCTCCGAGAGGGCGGCGCGCAACTCCTCTTCCGGAATCTTCAGGTTCCCGGCAACGGCCGCGGGGGATTCCGCAGCATGCAGGATGGTCCGCCCCTCGAAGTTCCCCTGTTCGCTCACCCCGAAATACCGGCCGACGATCCGGGATCGTTCCGGGCCGAGGATTGCCTCCAGCTCTTGCGGGGTCCACGTGAAGAAGAATCCTTCCTCCCGCCTGCCGTCCGGGACGAGGCTGTCCGCATCCGTGGCGGAATAGAACCCCCCTTGGGGCGCGGTCATATCCCGCTCGATGAAGCGCAGGGTCTCCCGAACGACCCGCGCGAACTCCTTCTCGCCCGTTGCCTGATAGGCCTCCAGGTATGCGACGACCAGGAGCGCGCTGTCGTAGAGCATCTTCTCGAAATGGGGGACAAGCCACTGTCCGTCCGTCGAGTACCGATGAAATCCCCCCGCCACATGGTCGTACATCCCTCCCCCCGCCATCTTCGCAAGGGTGAGTCTCGCCATTTCGAGAAATTCCGGATCCCCGGTCCGCCTGTGGTAGCGGAG
Organism: Deltaproteobacteria bacterium; assembly: GCA_003513855.1. Lineage (GTDB taxonomy): Bacteria > Desulfobacterota > Deferrimicrobia > Deferrimicrobiales > Deferrimicrobiaceae > CSP1-8. The sequence goes on from DOTC01000175.1 coordinate 2,254, forward strand.
CAGGAACCGGACGGGCAGGCTGCTGGGAAACTTCGGCGCACCGTCGAGTCCCCCGTTCACGGGGTCGAAACGGCTCCGGTAGAATTGCGCGGCCGCGGAAAGGGTCTCGGCGGTCGGAAGCTCCTTCCCTCCTTCCGGGGACAGGGCCTCCCGCAGGTACCCCGTCAGCTGGAGACCGACCTCCGCAACCTGATCGGGCCTGGCATGGTAGGCGTTCCGCAATCCTTTCAGGAGGCCGAGGAACCCGACCCCCCGGCCCGAACCGTCGTCCCGCGGGGGGAAATAGGTCCCCCCGTAGAAAGGCTTCCGGTCCGGTGTCAGCCAGACGTTCAACGGCCAGCCGCCCTGGCCTGTCAGGGCCTGCACGGCCCTCATGTAGATCGCGTCCACGTCCGGCCGCTCCTCCCGGTCCACCTTGA
>DOTC01000119.1 GCA_003513855.1 Deltaproteobacteria bacterium
GACGCCATGATGCGCAAGGAAACCTACGCGACCACCGGTCCGCGCATGCTGGTGCGTTTCTTCGGCGGGTGGGAGTTCACGGAGAATGATGCGAAGGTCAGACTTCCGGCCTACGTCGGCTACAGCAAGGGTGTTCCCATGGGCAGCGATCTGTCACCGGCTCCAAAGGGGAAGTCGGCGCCGACCTTTCTGGTGGCGGCCCTGAAGGATCCGCTCTCCGGCAATCTCGATCGGATCCAGATCGTCAAGGGTTGGCTGGACGAAAAGGGTGCGCGGCAAGAGAGGGTATACGACGTGGTTTGGGGGGACGCAGACAAACGCAAACCGGGCAAAGACGGCAAGCTCCCGCCTGTCGGCAATACGGTCGACGTGAAGGAGGCCACCTGGACCAACACCATCGGCGATCCGGAGTTGATTACCGTGTGGAAAGACCCGGCCTTCGATCCCAAACAACCGGCCGTTTACTACGCGCGCGTGATCGAGATCCCGACGCCCCGCTGGACGGCCTATGAGGCCAAGCGCTTCGGTGTAACGCTGCCGAAGGAAGCGCCGATGACTACCCAGGAGCGGGCCTACACCTCGCCGATCTGGTACGCGCCGGGGGGGTAGAGGAGGAAGGAATGGCAAAGCACCTCAGGAAGCTGCTGAAGGAACCGCTGGTCCACTTTCTGGCGATCGGCGCTGGTCTTTTCCTTCTGAACGGACTGCTCGGTGGTTCGCCCGGGACGCAGCCCGGGCAGAATTCGAACCGGATCGTCGTCACCCCGGGGCAGGTCGAGCACCTGACGGCAAAGTTCACGCGGACCTGGCAGCGCCCCCCGACCGAGAAGGAGGTGAAAGGGCTGATCGACGAATATGTGCTCGACGAGATCAGCTACCGGGAAGCGATGGCGATGGGGCTGGACCGGGACGACCCGACCATCCGCCGCCGGCTGCGCCTGAAGCTGGAGACGCTCAACGAGGATGTCGCGGCGGCGGCGACCCCCACGGACCAGGAACTGCAGGCCTTCCTGGAGATGCATCCCGATCCTTTCCGCAGGGAACCGCAGGTGGCGTTCCGGCAGGTGTACTTGAACCCGGACCGCCGCGGCAGGAAGGCCGATGCGGACGCTCGTAACCTTCTTGCGCGACTTCGGACGGCAGGCCCGGATGCGGATCTCGCCGGGCTCGGAGACTCGCTCATGATGGTGTCCAACGATTTCCCGCTTTCGGCAGATTGGGAAATCGGAAGACTCTTCGGGGAGCAATTCCGCGTGGAGATTCTCGAGCTACCGGTAGGCCGGTGGGAGGGGCCCGTCCGGTCCGGGTACGGCCTGCACCTCGTGCTGGTGACGGAGCGGACGCTGGGGCGTCTTCCGGAGCTCTCCGAGGTGCGGGCGGAAGTGGAACGGGAGTGGCTGTTCGCCCGGAAGAAGGAAGTGCAGGAAGCCATGCACAAGAAGCTGCTGGAGCGGTATACGGTAGTCGTCGAGCAACCCCCCGATACGGGAGGGAAAGGGTCGGCGGTTGCGGCGACGATCCCGGGAACGGGGGGTCGGTGATGCGACTGCCGGGATTCGCTCTGCCGGCGATCGCTCTGGCGGTTCTTCTCGCCCTGGGGTTTTCCGGAGTCGTCCACGCCCACGAATCGCAGCCCGGCTCTCTCGACATCCGGCAGATCGCCGGGGACCGGTACGATGTCGTCTGGAAGGCCCCGATCTACTACGGGCGGCCGCATCCGGCACGGCTGGAATTGCCGGCATCGTGGCAGACGGTGGTGGAGCCGACGGAACGGACGCTTCCCGACTCGATCGTCTCCCGACGGGTCGTCGCCGTTGGCGAGAAGGGGGTGGAAGGGAGTATCGTCTCCTTCCCCGGCCTCCAAGGGACCATCACCGATGTTTTCGTGAGGCTCACAAGACTCGACGGGACCGCGATGACCGCCGTCGTGCGCCCCACGAGCCCCAACGCGGTGCTCCGGGGTGAGCGTTCGTGGCATACGACGGCCGGCGAGTATATCGGCCTGGGCTTTCATCACATCATGCTCGGAGTGGATCACCTGCTCTTCGTCCTGGGGCTTCTGCTGATCGTCCGGGGGAGGATGATGCTGTTCAAGACCGTCACCTCCTTCACCGTGGCCCACAGCATCACGCTGGCGATCGCCACGCTGGGCTACGCGAGCGCCCCGCTGCCGCCGCTCAATGCTGCCATTGCGCTCAGCATCCTGTTCCTCGGGCCCGAGATCGTCCGCTCCTGGCGGGGGGAGACGAGCCTGACGATCCGGTACCCCTGGATCGTGGCCTTCCTGTTCGGGCTGCTCCACGGGTTCGGGTTCGCCAGCGGGCTTTCCACCACCGGGATGCCGAAGGCAGAGCTGCCGTGGGCTCTGCTCTTTTTCAATGTGGGAGTCGAACTGGGGCAGATCGGGTTCGTCTCCCTCACGCTGCTGCTGTCGCGGGCGTTCCGGGTACTAGCGATGCGCTGGCCGGTCTGGGCCGAGCGCGCTCCCGGATACGCCGTGGGGGTATGCGGCGCCTACTGGACGGTTCAGCGGACCGTCATGCTGTTCATGAGTTTGTAGGGCATCTGGAAAAAGGGAGCGGACGTGCAGGAGCGGAACGGAACAAAGAAAATACGACGGGTCCCGGGCAGGGCCGCGGGAACCCTGTTTCCTGCAGCGCTTGCCCTTCTCCTGGTTCCGGCGACGGTCTTCGCCCACCAGGAAACCGGATCCATCACCGGCATCGTCAGCGGGCTGAAGCATCCCGTATCGGGGATGGACCACATCCTGGCGATGATCTCCGTGGGGCTTTGGGGCGCGCAGCTCGGCCCCCCCGCCGTCTGGGTCCTGCCGGTCGCCTTCCCCATGGTCATGGCCTTCGGGGGGATGCTCGGCCTCATGGGGATCTCGCTGCCGGGCATCGAGATCGGCATCGCCGTATCGGCGATCGTGCTGGGCGCGATGATCGTGACGGAGAGCCGCCCGCCCCTGTGGATTGCGGCGACGCTGGTGGGATTCTTCGCGATCTTTCACGGGCACGCGCACGGGACGGAGCTTCCCGCCGGCAGCAGCGGGCTTCTCTACAGCATCGGGTTCGTGGCGTCAACGGGAACGCTCCACGGGGTGGGAATCGCGTTGGGTCTGGTGCACGCTTTTCGCGGCGGGCGCCTGGCGGTCCGGGCGGCCGGTGCGGTCGTGTCGGCTGCGGGGGTCTTCTTTCTCGCGAGGATATTCGTGTGAGGACCATCGATCACAGACCGCTCGCGCTGGCCGGCGGTTCGTTTCTCGCGGCCCTGTGCCTTGCGCCGGAAGAAGCACACGCCCACCTCGTGCAGACCGGCTTCGGGACTTTTTACGACGGCGTGGTGCATCTGTTCATCACCCCGCCCGACCTGCTGGTCGCGATCGGGCTCGGCCTGCTGGCCGGGCTGTGCGGCGCGGCCGCCTCGCGCGGCGTGGCCTTCGCGTTGCCGGCGGCCTGGCTGGCCGGGGAGCTGGCCGGCTCGATCTTCCCGGCATCCTTCACGCTTCCCTGGCTGACGACGGTTTCGTTCGGTGCGGTGGGCGTCCTGGTGGCGGTGAACGCGAACCTGCCGCGCCCCTTGCTCGTGGTCCTTGCGTGCGGAGCGGGACTGTTCCACGGTTTCGTGAACGGTTCGACGATGGTCGCGGCCGGGACCGACCGGCTGGGGATGATCGGGGCTTCCGTTTCCGTCTTCCTTGTCATAACATTGTCTTCTGCTCTGGTGGTGAGCCTGCGCGCGCACTGGGCGCAGATAGCGGTGCGCGTCGCGGGCAGCTGGATCGCGGCGATCGGTCTGCTGATGCTGGGCTGGCTGGTCAGGGGTCAGGGCTGAACCAACCAAAAAGGAGGAGGGAGAGATGCGTCGGAACAGGATCGTTCTTGCAAGCCTGATGGTGCTTCTGTTTTTCGCAGGAACGGCGTTGGCCGAAAAACCGGCGGTGCCAGCCAAGAAAGCGATGGAACAGGCCGGGCAGGAGATCGTGAAGACGGTGGCGGAGGGCTGCAAGAAGGAGATCGAAACCTACTGCAAGGACGTGATCCCCGGCGAGGGGCGCGTCCTGGCGTGCCTGTACGCCCGCGAGGACAAGCTCTCGGGACGCTGCGACTACGCGCTCTACGACGCGGCGGCCCAGCTCGAGAGGGCGATCAATGCCATGTCCTACGTCGCCAATGAGTGCGGCGACGACCTGGACAAGTTCTGCGCGAATATCGAACCGGGACAGGGCCGTCTGGCGGATTGCCTCAAGAAGAACGAGGCGAAGGTGAGCGGCCGCTGCAAGCAGGCCTTCCAGGACGTGGGAGTAAGCCTGAAGTAGAGGGTTGGCAGACAAGAAAGTGGAAATGACCGAAGACCCGACGGAACAACCAGCGGTTCCCCGCCGGAGCCGGGTCGACGAGACTACGGAGCAGGGCGTTTTCCGGGCGCTTGTGGCATTCGCCCTGCTCGCATTCCTCTTCTACCTCCTCTATCGCCTGATGGCTCCTTTCCTCGTAGGCATCGGGTGGGGGATCATCGTTGCGGTCACCACCTTTCCCCTTTACCGGCGGCTCCGCACCGTTTTCCGGGGGAGGGAGACCGTCTCGGCGGTGGTTATGGTCCTGGCGGTCACGATCCTGCTCGTGGGGCCTGCCGTCACCTTCGTCGGTCTCCTGGGGAAACAGGCCGTCCAGGCGTACAACGTCATCGAACGGATCGGCCAGGATGGGGGGGCGGTCCGGTTTCTCCAGGAACGGCTCAGTCCGTACGAGTCGCACCAGGTGATCGGCCCCTGGGTCGCGAAGGCAAGGGTGTACCTTGCCAGCGCATCCGCCGATCTGGTGAGGACCCTGGGGCCCGCGATGGAGAGGGTCGTGCCGGCGATCCTGGGACTTTTCACCAGGGCCTCGACGAATTTCTTCGCCTTCCTTTTCGACCTCGTCATCATGCTGCTCTCCCTGGGGGTCTTCTACGTCAAGGGGGAATTCCTCCTGGGGGAGACCCTTTCGCTCCTCCCGCTCAAGGAGCGGAAGAAAGAGCTGCTGTTCCGCAAGCTGGACCAGGTGATGAAAGCCGTCGTGCACGGGATCCTTTTGACCTGGGCCGTCCAGGGGGTTCTGGGGGGGATCGGGTTCTGGGCCACCGGCCTTCCGTCGCCCGTTGTTTTCGGTGTGCTGACGGCCTTTTCCGCCATCATCCCGGTCGTCGGGACGACCCTCGTCTGGCTCCCCGGTGCTCTCTACCTGCTCCTGGCGGGAAAGACCCTCCACGGGGTGGGGCTGCTGCTCTGGGGAGGGATCGCGGTGTCGAGGGTCGACGGGATTCTGCTGCCCCTGCTGATCGGCGGCAGGGTAGAGATCCCGCTTTTCCTCATCCTCGCGGGAGTCGTGGGAGGGGTGTTCGCTTTCGGCCTGATGGGGCTGGTCATCGGCCCCCTCCTTCTTGCGGTGACCCTGTTTTTTCTCGAACTGTACCGGGATCGGGTTCTTCCGCCCCCCGAAGCGCCGGCCGAGCCGTCAGGCTGAGGCAGGGAAGGAGGTCCAGTCATGGGGATATCGAACCACGAGAGAGGATGGGAGGTGCGGCGGTGGGTCCTGGTGGCGTCCGCCGCGCTGGTTGTCGCCGGTGCGCTTGGGATCTTCTTCCAGGCCCATGCGCAGGACGAGCCCTTTCCCCTCGACTTGGCTCCCGGAGAAACATTCGATCTCTGCGCCTCCGGGCTGGTCGTCTGCCCGGCGAGAACCCCCATCTGCGACGACCCGAACGTCGCCGTCCCCGTCGACCTTCCCGGCGGGCTGGGGTTCCGGGGCGTGGCCACAGGGACGACGCTCTGCTCGGCGGCCTCCGCCGCCGGCCCGCGCCGGGTCTTCCGCATCACCGTGCACTGACCGGCCGTACGGGCACAGGCGTGGAGGAACCGGGCGCCCGCCCGGGCTACGCTTCCAGGATCCTTTCCGCCGCTTCCCGGTATGCGTTCATCACGTACGGGATGCCGGAAATTCTTTCCGCCTCTTCCGTGAGCGACATGAGGTCGCTTCGGGAAAGGGTGGAGATCCGGAAATTCCGGCTGCCCGCCATCAGCTGCTGCAGCCCGACCTCCAGTTTCTTGCTGAAGGTGTAGATCCCCAGAGCGCCCAGGGGGATGCTCCGGGCCTCGTTCCCGTACTTCTCCACGAGGTCCTCGTAGAGGAGGAAGATCTCCTCGACCGTCTCGCCGAACCGGGAGACGGCATTCGGCAGGGTCTTCTCCTTCAGCCACGCGCCGATGTTCTTTCCTACCATCCCGGGGATCATCAGGGCCCGGCCCATGCAGACGGCCCGGAAGTAGGGGCTCCCCATGGCGAGGACCTTGAATACTCCGTCCTCGGTGGAGAAGCCGCCGGCCATGGCGAGATCCGGGACCCGGACTCCCCGGCGCCGCAGTTTTTCGCAGAACTCGTACGCAAGGGCCTGCAGGTAGAACGTCGGGATCCCCCACTCGTTCATCATGGGCCACGGGCTCATCCCGGTGCCGCCGGGCGCCCCGTCGATCGTGAGCAGGTCGACCTTCGCCTCGGCCGCGTACCGGATCGCCATGGCGAGCTCCACCATGGAATAGGCGCCGGTCTTCAGGGTGATCCGCCGGAACCCGAGGTCGCGCAGCCGCCGGACCTCGGCGAGGAACGCCTCCTTCGTCACGAACGCGAGACGGGAGTGGCGCTCGAACTCCTTGAGGGCGCCGTCCCGAAATGCCCTCTGGTTCCCGGGATGGGCAGGGTCGGGAAGGACGACGTAGCCCCGGTTCTTCAGCTCCAGCGCCCGCTCCAGCGTGTTGACCTTGATCTCGCCGCCGATGCACTTNNTCCCCGTATCCCTCGTGGTACCTCCTGTACAACTCCATCCTCCGGTCCATCTCGGGGGATTTTTTCACCTTTCCCGCAGCGGTGAGCTCCAGTCCGGGATCGACGCCGCAGACGTTCTCTCCGCACACCAGGGTGATTCCGGCGATGGCGGCGCCGGCGGCGAAGTGCTCCCAGTTGTTGCGCGCGATGTCCGTCGAGCCCAGCGCCCCCGTGAAGACCGGGACCCGCATCCGGACCTTCCGGTCCCAGCCATACTCGGTTTCGGTGCTGACGTTGGAGAAGATCGTCGTGTCCGGCCCCGGCGCAACCCCCTCGGAAAGTCCCTTTGCCCCGACGGCGTATCCCTGGATGTTGATGTGGGAATAGTCGACGGGGTAGTTCTTGTCCGCGCCGGCAGTGATCCTGCCGAACGGGCCCGGGTACAGGACCTCCCGCCCCCGGAAGGAGGAGAGCCAGACCTCGCACCCCCCCCTGCATCCGTCCAGGCAATTGCTGCAGAGTCCCGACATGGGGACGACGCTTCGGAATCGGTTGAAGGTTCTCGTGGCGCTGCTCGCGTTCGGCCTGCGCAGATTCCCCATGGGATTCCCTCCTTTCTACCCTACGCCTTCCGGCCCAGGGATCGGACGCCGGGGTTTTTCCCCGACCGGAGGCGCTTGAGCAGGCTCCGGCATGGCAGCGTGTTGAGGACGTCGCCCGCGACCGCCCACCCCTTTCTCGCGATCGCCACGCCGTACTCCATGTAGTCGAAGTGGGCGGTGATGTGGGCGTCCGTGCTGACGATGAGGGGGATGCCGNNCAGGAGCCTGGCCGTGATCTTCTCCCGGGACTGGCGGAACCCCGAGTGGATGGAGGCGACGACGATGTCGAGTTCCCCGAGGAGATCGTCGGGCAGATCCAGGGTCCCGTCCCCGCGGATATCCACTTCGACCCCCTTCAGGACCCGGAATCCTTTGAGGGACCGGTTCACCTCGTCGATTTGCGCGATCTGCTCGCGCAGCCTCCGCTCGTCCAGCCCGCGGGCGACCCCCAGCCCCTTCGAGTGATCGGTGACCGCGATGTACTGATACCCCTTCTTTTTCGCCGCCCGGACCAGCACGTCGAGGTCGTGGCCGCCGTCCGACCAGTTCGTGTGGACGTGGAGGTCTCCCCGGATCTCCTCGAGGGTGACCAGGCGGGGAAGGGAGCCATCGCCCGCCGCCTCGATCTCCCCGCTGTCCTCGCGCAGTTCCGGCGCGATGAAGGGTAGGCCGAGAGCCTTGTAGATTTCCCCCTCCTGCCTTCCCCCGATCCTTTTCCCGTCGCTCTCCCGGAAAACCCCGTATTCGTTGATCTTGAGCCCCATCCGCGAGGCCATCTCTCGGAGCTTGACGTTGTGTCCCTTGCTGCCCGTGAAGTACTGGAGCGCGGCGCCGAACGACTCTTCCTCCACCACGCGGAGGTCGACCTGGATGCCATCTGCCGTCAGAAGGGACGACTTCGTGGTCCCGCGTGCAAGCACCTCCCGTACCATCGGAAGGCCGGTGAAAGCCGCCATGACCTTCTCCGGTTTGACCGAAGTCGCCACGATGTCGATGTCCTTGACCGTCTCCTTCCATCTCCGGATGCTGCCCGCCACGGCGATCCGGCCCATGGGAGCCTTGGCCCTGAGTGCCCGGACGATCTCTTCGGCGACGGGCATCGCCATGCCCAGGGGGTGCCGCTCCCTTCCCCTCCGGAGCATGTCGATCCCCTTGCGGATGTTCTCTTCCGCCTTTTTCTGGATCCCCGGCAGTCCCGCCAGCTCCCCCTTCCGGGTGAGCGTCTCGAGTTCCCCGAGGCTCCCCACGCCCGCCTTCTCGTGGAGCATCTTCGCCGTTTTCGGCCCGATCCCCGGGACGCGGAGGATTTCGAGGAGCCCGGCCGGAATCTCCCTCAACAGCTCCTCGAGCGTGTTGACGCGCCCCGTGTCGAGGAATTCCCGGATCTTCCCCACGAGATCCGGCCCGATCCCGGGGAGGGCCCTAAGCTCGGCGTCGGCCATCCCCGCCGCATCCTGCGTCAGTCCTCCGATGGTGAGTGCCGCCCGCTGGTATGCACGGATCCGAAAGGGGTTTTCCCCCTTGAGCTCCAGAAGGGAGGCGATTTCGTTGAATATGGCGGCGATCTCCTGGTTTTTCATCGGCCTTTCCCGCTGAGGTTTCTTCCCCCTCCATTATCCGGAAGGTGCCGCGGATACGGCAAGG
>DOTC01000076.1 GCA_003513855.1 Deltaproteobacteria bacterium
CGACCGTGGCGTTCACCCTGGCATCGTCCCCGCCGTACAACCCGATCACCGGTGCGCGGATCGCTCCCAATGTGTCCAGGTCGGGGGACGTCCCGTAGAACACCACGGCTGCGCCCAGATCGGGCTGCACCGTTGCATAGTGAAAGCTTCTTGCGCCGCCCCAGCAAAACCCCACAGTGGCATACTTGCCCGTTGCGGCCGGCAGCCTCCTTCCGTACCCGATCACTGCATTGAGCACCGCGACGACGTCCGACACCTCCAGGCTGCGCACCGCTTTCACGACGTCGTCCCGGCTTCCGAACTTGTCGGTCCCTCCGCCACCGGGTCCCTTGCCGGAGAGGAAATCCGGCGCGATCGCGATGAACCCGTCTGCGGCAAGCCGGTCCGCAACGGCCCGTATCCAGTCGGACAGCCCATAGATCTCCTGGATGACGATCACGACGGGGGCCTTGTCCTTTCGTTCCGGGTAGGCGATGAAGGCGGCCACCTTCGTATCCCTTCCGGGGACGGAGATGTCGGCCCACTCGTGGTGGCGTGGAGATTTCTCCAGTGCGGCCTTGGCCCCCGCCTCGCCCGGCGGGATCGGCGCAGGGGCAGTACCGGCGGCGCCCCCGGCGGACGGCATCACGAGGAATGCGACGAGGAAGAAAACGATAGCGATCTTTCCGTTCATGGAAAGTCCTCCTTTCCGACAGATTCTTTTCCTGTTGCCATGTCCCCGACCGCCACCTAAGGAATGACGGCGTAGGCCAACAGCAGACCGATTGCGAGGGCGACCCCTCCCCACATCCGCAGGAAAACAGTCCCCCTGGAAGACCACCAGTCGAGAATCCTTCGGAAGCGCTCAACGCCAAAGAAAGGCGTGACGATTCCCGATACGAAAATGATGGCGCCGGCGATGCGGACGGCCCCGGGCGCGCGAGAGGCCCCCGAGGCGACAAGAAGCGCCGTGCCCAGGACGATGCGAAGAGCGGCAGCCCCGTAGAGTCCCGCCGGGCTTTGGAACCTGCGGACGAAACCGAGGAGCTTCTTGGGGAAAACGATCCCCGCCGCGCCCAGGGTTGCGACGAAGAGGCTCAGGACAAGAGCGACAACTGCCATGTCGTATATAATATATTGATTCCATCTCCCAGCGTCGCGGCGATCGAGGCCGGGAAAAAAGAAGATGGGAGGCGCGACATGAAGGCATTGGTCCTGGACGGATGCCGCGAGGGCGATTACCTCGCAATGGAAGCTGTCCTGGAGATGACCACCGCGCTTGCCGGGCGGGTCGATGACGTCGAGGTGGTGAAATTGCGCGAACTCGTCATTTCGGCGTGCGCGGGATGCTTCGGGTGCTGGACGCGTACGCCGGGAGAATGCGTGGTCCAGGATGACGCGGCCACGGTGCTGCGCTCCTATCTCGGGTCGGATGTCGTGGCGTACATTACGCCGGTGACATTCGGGGGCTACTCCTCCCTGTTGAAGATGATGCTCGACCGGTGCATCCCCCTGCTGGACCCGCGGTTCACGATCGTGGGTGGCGAGGTTCATCACCTGTTGCGGTACCGGCGTTACCCGAAGACGATCGTCCTCGGAACCCTGCCGTCTCCTGACGCCGAAGCCGAACGCCTGTTCGCGAGTCTGGTCGCCCGGAACGGGTTCAACTTCCACCGGACCTTTGAAGCGGAGGTTCTGGTGGGAGTGCCGGATCCCCCATCTGCCCGGCAGTGCGCGGAGCGGCTCCTCGACCGGATCGGGGTGTCGGCATGAACGCCCTGATCCTCGTGGGCAGTCCGAAGGGCCGCAAATCGGCGTCGTGGATGCTTGGCTCCGGGATCGGCGAGGGATTGCGGGATCGCGGTGTCACCGTGCAATACGGCATGGTGCATCACGAGCTCCGCTCCGGGGAGGGAACCGGGAAACTCCTGGACCTGTTCGATTCCTCCGATCTCGTCGTATTGGCGTTTCCCCTGTATGTCGACTCGCTTCCGGCACCCCTCACACGTCTGCTCGAGTTGGTTGCCGAGCGGAAGGACCGCACTGCCGCTGCGGGGAACCCCCGCCTCGGCGTCGTCGTCCAGTGTGGCTTTCCCGAGGCCCACCAATGCGACACAGCCATCGGGATCTGCCGGCGGTTCGCCGGATTCACCGGCATGCGTTGGGCAGGCGCTCTTGCGATGGGGATGGGCGGGTCGCTGGAAGGGGATTTCGGGCGTCTTCCGGGGGGAGGGAAAAAGATCCTCGATGCGCTCAACAAGACGGCGGAGGCGCTCGCCAGGGGTGGCGACATCCCCGACGAGGCAAAAGCGGTTTTCGCAAGGCCGCTGATGCCGCGGTGGCTATATACCCTGACCGGGAACCTGGGATGGCGGCTGAAGATGCGGAAAAACAAGGCGCAGAGCCCCATCGGGTACCGGCCCTACGGGCAGGGATGACCGGCCTGAAAGCCGGCGCGCAACGAGATCAATTCGAGTAAAAATGGCATCCCGTAAGTGACAGATCGGTGACGGATTCCGCATGAATCGTCGGGCAGGCAGACACATCAAAGATCCATGGAAAAACGCCGGCTGGGGAATTCCGGACTGGAGATCTCTCCCTTTGCATTCGGAGGCAACGTCTTCGGGTGGACAGCGGATGAGCCGACCTCGTTTCGATTGCTGGACGCCTTCGTTGAGGCCGGATTCGATCTCATCGACACCGCGGACGTCTATTCCCATTGGGTCCCAGGTCACAAGGGCGGGGAATCCGAAACGATTCTCGGAAAATGGCTGAAGCGGGGCGGGAACCGACAGAACGTCATCATCGCCACCAAAGTCGGAAAGGAAATGTCCCCCGGCAGGAAAGGGCTCTCGAAATCCTACATCCTTCGGGCGGCGGAGGATTCCCTGAAACGCCTGCAGACGGACTACATCGACCTGTACCAGTCCCATGCCGACGATCCGGAGACGCCGCTGGAGGAGACGCTGGAAGCCTTTGGCCGATTGATCGGGGAAGGAAAAGTACGGGCGATCGGAGCCTCGAATTACAGTGCGGAACGGCTTTCGCAGGCGCTGGAGACGAGCGGACGACCTGGACTTCCCGCCTATCAGAGCCTGCAGCCACTGTATAATCTGTACGATCGCGCGGAATACGAAGCGGAGCTTGAGCCGCTTTGTCTGGAACGGCAGCTGGGGGTACTCTGCTACTTCCCCCTCGCCAGTGGCTTTCTCACGGGAAAGTACCGGTCGGAAAAGGATCTGTCGGGCCGTGCCCGGGCCGAGCTCGTCAAAAAGCACCTTGATGAGCGGGGATTCCGGATTCTCGGCGCCCTGGACCGTGTGGCCGAAAAGCATCGTTCCACACCGGCGGCCGTTGCTCTTGCCTGGCTGATCGCCCGCCCGGGCATCACCGCTCCCATCGCGAGCGCCACAAACCTCGATCAGCTGAACGCATTGATCGAAGCGGCGAGACTCAAGCTGGACCCTTCTTCCATCGAGGAGCTCACCCGCGCGAGCGCATGACCGAAAGGCGTTTCCTCACGCCACCCATCTATCCGATCCGCCTCAGCAGCCATGCCATGTTCTCACCCAGGATTCTCATGGTATTCATGCCCTCGGTATCTCCTTGGACCTCCTGCTCCCCCAGGCCGAAACCCATGTTCCAGTACACGGATCCGGGAACGACGAGCTGATTGATGAAGAAGAACTTGTTGATCGCATCGAACGTGTCGGTCGCCCCCGCCCTTCTCACCGCGACCACCGCCGCACCGACCTTTCTCTTGAGCATATGCCCGTTGGCGATCGCAACGAGGCCCGCCCTGTCGATCAACGCTTTGACTTCGGCGCTGACATTGGCGAAATACGTGGGCGAACCGATGATGATCCCGTCGGCCTCGATCATCCTGTCCACCAGATCGTTGAGAATGTCCGTCGTGATCGAGCAATGCCGATCCTGATTCTCGAAACACTGCATGCATGCCGTGCAGCCCCGGATCTTCCTGCCGCCGAGCTGAACGAGCTCCGTTTCCATTCCTTCTTTCCGTACCTCGTCCAGTACGGCGTTGATGAGCATTGCCGTATTGCCGCTCTCCCTTGGGCTGCCATTGAATGCCACTACTTTCATCTCTTTTCTCCTTTCCGGAACCATCCTATGCCGCCTGGTCAGCCCTTCACGGGGCCGGCTCCAGAGCGTGATTCTACCGACCGCCCGCGCAGGGGTCAACAACACCCGGGAGGACCCGGAGGAAAGGGAATATAATGACGGAAAACCGACCCGGGAGAAGCAGGAAATGGATCATCTGACCGAGTCCGAGAAGACATTTTTTGAAAGTTTCGTGATCGTCGCAAAAAGGCCCTACCTGGGGTTTCTTGCGGGGGCGGTGCTTTTTTTCATCGGCCTGGCATTCTACTCGAAGGGCATGCGGCAGGACCAATCCGGAATGATTTTGCTCGCGGGGATCTTCTTCGGTTGCAGTCTGTTCGAGATCATCGAGTCCTATCTGGCTTACCGGCTGTATACCATTTTCGAGAAAATGAAGAGCCTCGGCGGGTAACGGGCACGAGGAAAACGGCCAAGAAGAGAGAGGAGGCCATGGGACCCGAGGAGATCATCGCCGCCTACCGCATGGAACGGCACCGCGAGGGAGGGTGGTTCCGGGAGGTGCACCGCTCTCCTCGCTCTCTCGGGCGGATCCCCGGGTATCCGGGAGACCGGACGGCGTTTTCCGCGATCTACTTCCTGCTCACGCGGGGCGATTTCTCGGCCTTTCACCGTCTGCGCAGCGAGGAAGCCTGGATCCACCTGGCGGGAGACCCGTTGGAGCTGATCTTCATGGGACAGGAGGTCCGTCGTTTAAGGCTTGGTCCCGTAGCAGAAGGCGGGGACCCGGTCGCCGTGGTGTCCCCGGGCGAACTGCAGGCGGCCAGAAGCTGCGGGGAGTACACCCTGGCGGCCTGTTTCGTGGCCCCGGGGTTCGATTTCGAGGATTTCTCGATGCCTTCGCGGGAGGAACTTCTGCAAGAGTACCCGGATCGTAGGGGACTGATCCTCGCCTTCACCCGCTGACGGCGGAACCGCTCATCCCTTTTCCCTCGACGGGACCTTCCCCCTCCCTCTGCACGTTGCGGCCTCCCTCGCCCAGGAGGCCAGCAGCTCGTCGTCTTCGACGATCTCCCCCGGCACCTCGTAGTACGCCTTCAAGACCTGCTTCTCGCTCGGCGCGAAGGGAGCCATCCCGCGGATCCGGTACTTCTCCCGCGTCTTCTCGTCCGTCTTGAAGTAGAGGCGCCCGGCGTGGAGGATCCCGAAAAAGTCTGCCCCAAGATAGAGACCGTAGCCGCCGAACATCGATCGGCAGCCGATGCCCCCCAGGAAGCGCAGCTGGTCGAGCACGAAATCCCGATAGGAGTCCTCTTTCCTCCCTGCACGCATGACCGGAACGGCCCCCCGGAAGCCCTCCTATTTGACTTGCGTGGTGAGAAAGATGGGAAGCGTCATGTGCCCGATCTGGTCCTGCAATTCCTCGATGCCGTCGATATGGCGGTCCTCGTCCTGGAGGATCTGTTCCAGGATCTCCCGTGTGGCGAAATCGCCTACCTCCCCGGCCAGAACGATGGCACGATTATAGGCCTCGATGGCGCCCATCTCGAGGGCGTGGTCTCCGGCGAGCTGTTTGGGCACGTCCTTGCCGATGAGCATCTTCCCGAGGTTGCTGACCGTCGGGGTCCCTTCCAGGAAGAGGATCCGACCGATGAGTTTCTCGGCGTGCTTCATCTCGTCGATGGCCCGTTTTTCGAAATGCTGGTGCAGCTTCTCGTACCCCCAGTTGGCGCACATCTCCGAATGCACCATGTACTGGTTGATGGCTGTGAGTTCGTCCGCCAGCAGCGAATCCAACGTCTGGATGAGCTTCCTGTTCCCCTTCATCGGCCTTCCTCCCCTTCTGGTTGTCGGGGTCGTCGTTTCCTTCGACCGGATTCGATTATACCGTACGGAATGCGATATCATTGCAGAAACCGGTGTCCTTNNAACGGGTACGAAATCCGCTCCCTTGCCGGTTCCTCCATGGGCGCCCTGATCGGAGGCATCTATGCCGCGGGCAAGCTGGACATCTTTACCCGCTGGGTTTCCGATCTGCAGCGCCTGGATGTCGTCCGCCTTCTGGACCTTTCCTTCGGAAGCACGGGGTTATTCAAGGGCGAGCGGGTGATCGGCGTGCTCAAGGATCTGATCGGGGACCGGAATATCGAAGACCTCCCCGTTCCCTTCACGGCGGTGGCCACGGATATCCAGAACGGCAAGGAAGTCTGGTTGAGTCGAGGCCCCCTTTTTGACGCCATCCGCGCATCCATCGCGATTCCCATGATCTTTACCCCGCAAAGTATCGAAGGCCGGCAGCTCGTCGATGGCGGCCTGGTCAATCCCGTTCCGATCGCCCCGACCCTTCGCGATCACACGGACCTGACGGTCGCGGTAAATGCCAGCGCGGAGCCGACGGGTGACCTTGAGCCCCCGGATTTGGGAACGGAACCAACCGATGACGAGGCGGGGAATTTCCACGAACGCATCGTCAAGTTCATCGCGGATCTCTCCCAGCAACGGAGTGTCAAGAAAGAGACTCTCGGGCTGCTCGATGTCATGTTCCGGTCGATGGACACCATGCAGAACAGGATCGCCAGATTCCAGCTGGCGACCTACTCCC
This sequence comes from Deltaproteobacteria bacterium, assembly GCA_003513855.1. Classification (GTDB taxonomy): domain Bacteria; phylum Desulfobacterota; class Deferrimicrobia; order Deferrimicrobiales; family Deferrimicrobiaceae; genus CSP1-8. Next base: position 6,662 of record DOTC01000076.1, read on the forward strand.
CCGACGTGCTCATCGAGATTCCGAGAGACCTCTGCGGCGTGTACGAGGTGTACCGTGCGCGCGAACTCATCGGGATCGGCAGGGAAAAAGCGGAAGCGACGCTTTCCCGTCTCCGGGCACACCGGGGAGATGATCCGCAACGGATGTGATCCGCGAACCATCCGTATTCTTTTTCCGTCAACGATCCGCTTCCGATAGGATCGACGAGGAACCTCCCTGCTGTCCGATGGCGCTGGAAACGCAAGCGATGGCCTTTCCCTTCGAAATCTGCTAAATACCCTTTATCATGGTAATAAAAAGGATTATGCGGTGTGAAAACGGAAAACCGTAAAACCATCATTTTGTCCCTGTTGCTGATCGCAGCAGTGGGGATCGGCTGGGGGGTCTTCCGCCAGCTTTGGAACGGGGGGGAAACGGGCAACCGGGGCCGATTCAAGCAGCCTGCACCGGTGGAAGTGGCGCCGATTACCCGCGGACCGATCGAGCTTCGGCGCACCTACAGCGGCACGCTGGAGGCCCGGGCCGAGTTCGTCGTCGCGCCGAAGGTGAGCGGGCGCGTCGAGCGGCTTACCGTGAACCTCGCCGACACCGTAATGCGGGGCCAGATCGTCGCGGAACTGGACAACGAAGAGTACGTCCAGGAGGTCGCCCAGGCGAAGGCCGATCTCGAGGTGGCAAGGGCCAACCTTTCCGAAGCGAAAAGCGCCCTGGAAATCGCGGACCGGGATCTCGAGCGAATCAAGACACTTCGGACGCGAGGGGTGGCCTCCGAGTCCCAGCTCGACGCGGGCAGGGCGAACCACCTGACGAAAACGGCCCAGGTCGAAGTCGCCATGGCCCAGGTGGCCAAGGCGGAGTCGTCGCTGGAAACGGCCAATATCCGGCTCGGCTATACGAAGGTCCGGGCGAGCTGGACCGGGGGCAGCGACCGCCGCGTCGTGGCCGAACGGTTCGCCAACGAGGGGGGAACCGTTTCGGCGAACGCATCCCTTCTGCTGATCGTCGAGCTCGATCCCATCACCGGGGTGATGTTCGTCACCGAAAAAGATTACGTCCACATGCGGACCGGCCAGCTCGCCACGCTGACCACGGACGCCTATCCGGGCGAACAGTTCGAGGGCCGGATCGACCGGATCGCGCCCGTCTTCCAACAGGCGACGCGGCAGGCGCGCGTCGAGCTCACGATCGGAAACGCGGGGCACAAACTCAAGCCCGGCATGTTCATCCGGGTCACCGTGGTGCTCAACCGGCTGGCGGAAGTCACGATCGTTCCTGAAAAGGCCCTGACCACCCGCGACAACCGGACCGGGGTCTTCGTCGTAAGCGGGGACGGCAAATCGGTTTCCTGGCGGGACGTCACGGTCGGCATCCGGGAGGGCGACAGGGTCCAGGTGGAAGGCGAGGGACTGTCGGGCAGGGTCGTCACCCTGGGGCAGCAACTGGTGGACGACGGCACACCGATCACCATTCCCACCGGGGAGAGCGAATCCCCTTCCTCCGACCCGAAAGCAGCCGGGAAATGAACCTGCCGGAGTTCAGCGTACGGCGTCCGATATTCGTCACGATGGTCACCCTGATCGTCGTGATTCTCGGCGCGGTGTCATTGAGCCGCCTGCGGATCGACCTGCTCCCCAGCATCGAGCTGCCGACGATCACCATCCGCACGGAGTACGAGGGGGCCAGCCCGGTGGTGATGGAGCGCCTGGTCACCCAGATCATCGAGGAGATCGTCGGTACCGTCCCCGGCGTGGAGGAGGTGACGTCCCAATCGTCGGAGGGGAACAGCAGCATCCGCGTCAGCTTCGTCTGGGGCACGGATATCAACACCGCCGCGCTCGATGTCCAGGCCAAGCTGGAACACGAGATGAATGAGCTGCCCGAAGACATCGTAAGGCCCCGGGTCGCCAAGTTCGACATCGCCAGTTTCCCGGTGGTCCTGCTGGGAATCTCCAGCAACCTGGACCCCGTGGAGCTCACCCAGCTGATCGAGGACCAGATCCGCTACCGGTTCGCCCACATCCCGGGGGTGGCGCAGGTCGACGTCTGGGGAGGGTACAACCGGGAGGTCAGGATCGAGCTCGACCCCGACCGGATCAACGCCCTGCAGCTGCCCCTGGACCGGGTGCTCGTGGCGATCCGCGACGCCAATCTCGACCTGCCGGCGGGACAGATCGAACAGGGTCGGTACGAGGTCACGCTCCGCGCGCCGGCCGAGTTCGCAAACCTCGATCAGATCCGCAACACGGTCATCCTCCAGCGCAACGGCGCTCCGGTGACGCTNNCCGCAGATCCGGATCGTCCCGGTGATCAACCAGGGCAACTTCATCGAACGGTCGATCGCAAACGTCGCGCAGTCGGTGCTGTACGGAGGCGGCCTGGCGATCCTGGTGCTCCTCTTCTTCCTGCGCAACATTCGCAGTACCCTGGTGATCTCCCTGGCGATCCCGATTTCCGTCATCGCGACCTTCGCGCTGATCTATTTCGGCGGGTTCACCTTGAACCTGATGACCCTTGGTGGGCTTGCGCTGGGGGTCGGCATGATGGTCGACAGCTCCATC
>DOTC01000177.1 GCA_003513855.1 Deltaproteobacteria bacterium
GCCTCGTGCCAGGAGGCGGTTGTCGACGTGCTGGTGGGAAAGACCCTCGAGGCGGCGAGGCGCGAGGGGGTTCCCCGCATCGTCCTGTCCGGGGGCGTGTCCGCCAATTCCCGCCTGCGCGACCTTGCCGGGGAGGAGGGGAGCCGTGCCGGGATCGCGGTGTATTTCCCCTCGAGGGCCCTGTGCACGGACAATGCGGCGATGGTGGCGCTCCTGGGGGAGCGTCGGCTGTCGGCCGGCCGGGCCTCCGGGCCCGACCTGAACGCGTATGCCTCCTCCCGGTTCTCCCGCTGACCATCCCCGCGGCCTCCTGGCGGACCTGGGCATTTCCCCCAGCAGGAGGCGGGGCCAAACCTTCCTCCACGACCGGAACATCGCACGCAGGATCGTAGCGGCGGCCCGGGAGATGGGTCCTCCGTATCTCGAGATCGGACCGGGGCTTGGCGCGCTGACCACTCTCCTGGCTGACGGGGAGGAGAAGACGGTGGCCGTGGAGATCGACCGGACGCTTGCGGGATACCTGCGCGGGAGGTTCGCGGGATCGGCGGTNNGCGGTCGAGGTGGTCGAGGGGGACTTCCTCCGCACGCCGGAAGACGAGTGGAGACGGAGATTTCCCGCGGGAGGCACCGTCGTCGGGAACCTGCCGTACTCTCTCTCTTCGCCGATTGTCGTGCGGCTGATGGAGCTCCGGGAAGTATTCCCCCGCGCGGTGATCATGCTGCAGAAGGAGATGGCGGAAAGGCTCTGCGCGACCCCCGGCGGGAAGGAGTACGGCACCCTGACCGTGTACCTCTCGGTTCTGGCGGACGCCCGCCTGGAACGGATCGTCCGGAGAAGCTGCTTCACGCCTGCCCCCGAAGTCGATTCCGCCGTCGTCTCGATCCGGTTTCGGTCCGGGTTTCCCGACCCCCTCCTCAGGAACCTCCAGGCCGTCGTGCGCGCCGCGTTCGCCCGAAGGCGGAAAAAGCTCCGGAACGCCCCCGTTCCGTTCCTTCCGGGAGGGATGGAGTCGTGGTGCGAACTCCTGTCCCGGGCCGGGATCGACCCGTCCGCGCGGGCCGAGTCGGTCCCGCCGGAAACCTATCTTCTGCTTGCCCGCACACTCCCTGCCGGAGGAGGGCGGCATCCGGGGGACCGATGAGGAAATATAGTGGACTTTTCCGGCCCACGGCGCATAGAATCTACCGGACATGACCTCCCAGAAAACACCCCGGTATATCGGAATCGAAGGGGCGATCGGCGTGGGAAAGACCTCCCTCGCCAAGCTCCTGGCCCAGAAATTCGGCTCCCGCCTCATCCAGGAGGAGGTCGCCAACAACCCGTTCCTCGAGCGGTTTTACGACGATCGCCGCAAGTACGCATTCCAGACCCAGCTGTACTTCCTCCTCTCCCGGTACCGGCAGCAGAGGGAGCTTGCCCAGGGGAACCTGTTTGAAAAGGGAGTCGTCTCCGACTACGTGCTGGCAAAGGACAAGATTTTCGCCTACCTGAACCTCGAGGAGGACGAGATCTCCCTCTACGAGATGGTCTACAAGCTGCTCGTCCCGACCGTTCCCCGGCCGGACCTGGTGATCTACCTGCAGGCCCGCCCCGAGGTGCTCCTGGCGAGGATCCGCAAACGGGGCGTGGAGTACGAGCGGAACATTTCCCTTGACTACCTCCGGATGCTAAGTGATGCTTATAATGAATATTTCTTCCACTATAACGAGACTCCGCTCCTGGTGGTGAACACGAGCGAGATCGATTTTGTGGAAAGCCCCCGCGACCTTGAACAGCTCGTAAGGGAAGTCAAGAGTGTAAAACGGGGGACGCAACACTACATACCGCTGGGATCCAGGTAAGACCGGACCGAGACGGGATCGTAAGGAAGCGGCAGGGGGACGGTTTCGTTCCTCCCGCAGCAGGATGGGGTCTTCGCTGCAGCCTTCCGGATACGGTTCCGGAAGGCTGTTTTCATTTTAGGGAAAACAGGAGAACAGGATGAAAAAGGTCGGGGAAAAGGTCACCATCCTCGATTTCGCCCGCTACAAGGAAAAGGGCGAGAAGATCGTGATGATCACGGCCTACGACGCCCTGTTTGCCCGGATTTTCGACGACGCCGGCGTGGAGTCGATCCTCGTGGGCGACTCGCTCGGGCAGGTGGTGCTCGGGCTCCCGAGTACCCTTGGCGTGACGATGGAGGACATGGAGCGGCACACGGCCGCGGCGGCCCGGGGCACGAGGCGGGCGTTCCTGATCGCGGACATGCCGTTCCTCTCCTTCCAGACGGGACCGGAAGATGCGATCCGCAACGCAGGCAGGCTCCTGCAGGCCGGGGCGGAGGCGGTCAAGCTCGAGGGGGGGCGCAACGTGGAGAATGTCATCCGGGCGATCGCCCGGTGCGACATTCCGGTGATGGGGCACGTGGGCCTTACCCCCCAGTCGGTCCACCGGATGGGGGGGTACCGGGTGCAGGGGAGGCAGGAGGCCCAGCGCCAGCGGCTGCGGGACGATGCGCGGGCGGTGCAGGAAGCCGGAGCATTCTCGGTGGTCCTCGAGGGGATCCCGGCAGACCTCGCGGGGGAGATCACCGGGGAGCTCTCGATCCCCACGATCGGCATCGGCGCGGGCCCCCGGTGCGACGGGCAGGTGCTGGTGATGCAGGACCTCCTCGGCCTCTTCGACGAGTTCCGGCCGAAGTTCGTGAAGCGCTTCGGGGAGCTGAAGCAGCCGGTGCGCGACGCGGTCCGGAAGTACGCCGACGAGGTGCGGCGCGGAAAATTTCCGGGGAAGGAGCATTCGTTCTGATGGAGATCTTCCGCCGCCCGGGGGAGATGCAGGCCTGGGCCGACGCGCAGCGCGCGGCCGGCAGACGGATCGGGCTTGTCCCCACGATGGGGTACCTGCACGAGGGGCACGTGAGCCTCGTGCGGATCGCCCGGGAGCGCGGATGCGACACGGTGGCCGCCACCATCTTCGTCAACCCGACCCAGTTCGGGCCCGGGGAGGATTACGAGAGATACCCGCGGGACGAGGAGCGCGATCTCGCGATGCTTCGGGCGGCGGGCACGGCGTCGGTCTATCTCCCGGGGGTGCGCGACGTCTACCCCGAGGGGTACCAGACATTCGTGGAGGTGGGGGAGGTCTCCCGGGGGTTGTGCGGCGCCTCGCGCCCGGCCCTTTTCCGGGGGGTCGCCACGGTGGTGGCGAAGCTTTTCCACGTCGGGAAGCCTCACGTGGCGGTCTTCGGGGAGAAGGATTACCAGCAGCTGGCCGTCATCCGGCGGATGGTCCGGGACCTGGATCTCGACGTCGAGATCGTCGCGGCGCCGACCGTCCGTGAGGCGGACGGCCTGGCCATGAGCTCCCGGAACAAGTACCTCGAGGGGGAGGACCGCAAAGCGGCGCGCTGCCTGTCCCGCGGGCTGTTCCTGGCGCGGAACCTCTTTCTGGAGGGGGAGCGGGATCCGACGAGGATTGCGTCCGCGGCGCGCGCGGTGGTCGAGGCGGAAACACGGGCAACGCTGGAGTACGCGGAGGCGCGGGACCCGGAGACGCTGAGTCCTCTCACGGGTCCCTCGGACCGGATGACGGTCCTGTTGGCCGCCCGCGTCGGGCCGGCAAGATTGATCGATAACATCACCCTGCAAGGGGGGGAGGCAACATGATACGTACCATGCTCAAGTGCAAGATCCACCGGGCGAAGGTAACGGAGGCGGTGCTTCACTACGAAGGGAGCATCACGATCGACGAAACGCTCATGGAGGCGGCGGGGCTGATCGAGTACGAGCAGGTCGACATCTACAACATCGACAACGGCAACCGGTTCTCCACCTACGTCATCCGGGGGGAGCGCGATTCCGGGGTGATCTGCGTCAACGGCGCCGCCGCGCGCAAGGTGAGCAAGGGGGACCTGCTCATCATCGCCAACTACGCGGCGTACGACGAGAAGGAGCTGGCGGACTTCCGGCCGACGCTGGTATACGTCGACGAAAAGAACCGGATCACCTCCGTGAAGAGGAAGGTGGAGTCCGAAAGCCAGGCTCCGCGTGTCGCCGCAGTCCGCTAACTTCCCCAAGAGGGGACGTTCTTAAACTTTTTAATGTCGCCACGTGAAGGCAGGCAAACCGGTTTCCTGGCGATGCTTTCTGTAATAAAAGCAGGACGTTCCCCGACTTTCTCCACAGATGGGAGGGCTGGGAAGGGGAGAAGCCCTCATGAATGAAAAGTTAAGGAACGTCCCCGGGTTGGAAAGGAACGGCGCCGCACATACGCGCGGAACGGTGTACGTCGCATCCTGTCTCGTCGCGGACGCTTCGACGGTATTTTCCCCCGCGGCGTTGGCGGTGGAAAACGGCGTCGTCGTCGCGGCGGGACCCCTTGCCGACGTGGAGAGGGAGACCCCGGCACGGTTCGACCGGGTGGACCTCCCTGGCCTCGCCATCCTTCCCGGGCTCGTCAATGCCCACGCGCACCTGTCCATCCCGCGCCTGACCGACCGGGACGGAGCCCAGGCGCCTTCCCCGCTTCCTTTCGTGGAGTGGATCCTGCGCATCGTCGCATGGAAGCGGAACGCCCCGCCGGAGGAGTTCGCGAACAACGTCGAGGCAGCCTCCCGGGAGGCGGTCTCGAACGGGACGACGGGCGTCGGCGAGATCGCCGGTCCGGACGTCGCCGCGTACGCCCGCTGCCCTTTGCGCGCGAAGGTCTTCGTGGAGGGGATCGGGTTCGACCCCGAGGTCGCCGGGACCGTCGTATCCTCCGTGGAGGAGGCCGTGGCCCGGATCGACGCCTTCTCCCGGGCGGGGGGCAGGGTCGCGCCCGGGATTTCCCCCCACACGCTCTACACCGTCGGGTTCGCTCTCCTGCAAGACCTTGCACAGCTTGCCGCGCGCCTCGATCTCCCGCTCGCTCTTCACCTGGCCGAATCCCCGGCCGAGATGGAATTTCTGGCCTCCGGGGGAGGGGAAGTGGCGACCCGGCTCTACCCCGCGGTGGGAAAAGACGTCTCCTTCTTCCGGGGGATCGGGGCGTCCATTCCCTCCTATCTGCGATCGGCGGGGATTTTGCGGGAGGGGTTGATCCTGGTGCATAATGTCCACCTGTCCCGGGGGGACACCGACGACCTGAGGACAAGAGGCGCGACGTTCGTCCTCTGCCCGCGCAGCAACACCGCCCACCAGAACGGGGCGCCCGACGTGACGCATTTCGTGGACGCCGGGATCCCCTTCGCGCTCGGGACCGACAGCCTGGGCTCGGTCTCCTCCCTGAGCATGTGGGAGGAGATGCGCGCGGCGGCCGGGATCTACCGGGGCGGCCTCACCGGGGAGGAGCTGTGCAGGTTCCTCTTCCAAGCGGCCACGGAGAACGGTGCCCGTGTTCTCGGGCTTCCTTCCGGGACGCTCGCCACGGGCGCCCCGGCCGACTTCGTGGCGATCGACGACCCGGGCCGCGGAGCCGGCGGGTGGAGTTTCTCCCGAATGGTGGAGAAGGTGGGGGACAGGGACGTGAGGCTGACCGTCATCGCCGGGGAACGGGAGCACGAGCGCCTATGACGGAAAAGAGCGCGAAGGAGAAGACGCTCGCCACCAACCGGAGGGCCCGGCACGAGTACCACATTCTCGAGGACTTCGAGTGCGGGCTGGCCCTGCACGGCTACGAGGTGAAGTCTATCCGCCAGGGGAGGGTCAACATCCAGGACGCCTACGGGTCGGTCCGGGGGAACGAGGTATTCATCGAGAACATGCACGTCACCCCCTATTCCCACGGCGACCAGCGCGTCATCGACCCGCTGCGGACCCGGAAGCTGCTCCTCAAGCGCAAGGAGATCGACTACCTCTTCGGGAAGACCCGGGAGAGGGGGCTGGCCCTCATTCCCCTGCGGCTCTACCTGAAGGGACCGCACGTGAAGCTTGCGATCGGGCTGGCCCGCGGCAAGAAGCTGTACGACAAGCGGGAGGACATCGCCGCCCGGGACGCGAAGCGCGACATCGAGCGCGCCACCAGGGGCAGGGCGAAGTCCCCCGACCGCGGGTAGCGCCCCTCCGGGCGGGGTTCCTCCAGCCGACGGAAAATGATATGGTTAAATGAAGGGGGCGAAACGGTTTCGACGGGGACGTCGATGCTCCCGGGTTGCGTGCCGAGGCCCCGCGGACCTCGTTAAAAGCGGGAACCAATAGTCGCCAACGACTATAGCTACGCTTACGCGGCCTAACTAGCCGCGTACGTCCGACCGCCGATTGCCCGTGTAAGCGGAAGGGCGTCGCCCTAACGGGATAGCCCGAATCCCCCTCCCGGGGGGAGGAAGGGCGAAACCCAAACCGGGATGGTCCGAAGGGAACCCTGCCGGCCGGGGTCCTTGAGGACGAGACCCAAACGACCGGAAACGCACGTAGTAGCCCGGAGTAAAGAGTCTTCGGACGGGGGTTCGACTCCCCCCGCCTCCACCAATGCAAAGAATTCGAACCTTTACGGAAGCACGGGAGACAACCGGCTAACGCGTTTCCCTTTTCAGGAGCCGGTACGTTTCCTCGTAGATTCGTTGGCGTGGACCGATCGCGACGATTTCGATGATGTTCCTCATCACCCGATAAATGATCCTGAAGTTCCCCACTCTGAAGCTCCGCAGGCCAGCGAGCTCGTTTTTCAGCACTTTCCCCGACGAGGGATCGGCAAGAATCGTCTTCAGGGACGCCCTGGTTTTCCTCTTCAGGTTCGGATGCATGCCGCGGACTAGCTCAGCGACCTCATCGGGAACCCTGAGCCTGTGAAGAGGCTGTTTCATGACGGGAGGCTACCGAAACAATTCGTCGAGTGTGTACAGGCGCGCCTCCTTCTCCTTCAGTAACCGTAATCCCTTCCGGATTTCCTCCGACAGCGCGGCATCCGATCGGACTGCGATGGTCTCCTTCAGGCTTTCGAACTCCTCGGGGCTGATCATAACGGCGGCAGGGGCTCCATTTTTCGTTATGACGATTTCCTCGTCGGTATCCTGGACGGCCTGCACGAGTCCGCTCAGTTTCATCTTGGCTTCCGAAAGGGATAGAGTTTTCATAGTCTGACCTCCATAATGGTTGACCAGAATAAAGGCTATAATGGCATGGGGAGGCTGTCAAGTNNGTAGCGTTGCATTGCAGCCGATGGACGGAACGAAGGAGGTAACGGTATGCCGGGCCAACTGACCATACGCTTGACTTCGGAACTGGAAGAGGGGATCGAAGCGTTTTCGCGGCGCACTTGTCGCTGCCTCTCGGAGATCGTCCGTCCTGCACCCGAGCGCTATATCCGGGAAGAAGCAGGAGAAGGAACGCCCTCACCGTATGATAGGGTGAAACATCTCATCGGGAAGGTGGAAAGCGGCATCCCCGACCTCGGGGAAGCGCACGGTGACCATCTGCGCCGCCGGTTCCGGCGTGGCTGATCTGCTGCTGGACACCGGCCCGTTCGTCGCACTGCTCGATCGGAGCGAGCGGAATCACGAGCGGTGCGTCGCGTTTTTTCGGGATTTTCGTGGACGGCTGATCACAACCGAGGCGGCGCTGGCCGAGGGGGTCTTTCCGTATCTTTCCCGATAAGTAACGGGATGGCACCGCTATGAAGATCGACAGAACCGATCCCTGTCCCTGCGGCAGCAGCCGGAAGGGTAAGAATTGCTGCCTTATAAACCAAGGACCGGCTTTGCCTCCCGAAGGGACGGCGGGCGTGTACGCGGAGATCCGTCAGGAAATACAGGGGGGCAATTCTCCACGTTGGAGGAGCTCCAATCGTTTACAGACCGCTTCATGCGGCAATGCAACCAAGCTCCCAGGGCTGATTTCCACGGCCTGTCGCCTCTCTTCACGCTCTATCTGCTGAATATGTACGGCGGGGAGTGGCTGCCCGAGGTCTTTTATGAAGACGCTTTCCTCCGGGCTTTCCCCAAAGGATTGAGCGAGGTGGCACCCGACCCGTATTCCACGCCGGAAAAAACCGTGCACTCCTGCTATCCCTGGTGCGTTCTGGTGAATTTCGCTGCCTGCCAGGGATTAACCGAAGTGGAACCGACCGCCGAAGGCCGGCATGACGGGCATTGGCGGGTGAAAATACGTCCGCTGTTGACCGAAGCCGTCCGTTTTCACATTCAGAGGTAACGAGACCTGATCCAGCGCATGGCCCTCGTTGGTAAGGGCGACCCCAAAAGGCACCTTCCCCCCGGTTCGAATTTTTTGCGGCCGCCTCCACCAACCACTGTCCTTTCCCCTCGATGACACATTCCCGGG
>DOTC01000205.1 GCA_003513855.1 Deltaproteobacteria bacterium
ACTGCCCATTACCTCTCCCACGACACCTATCCCTTGAAGCCGGGCGACGCATGCCTGGTGCACGCCGCGGCCGGCGGCGTGGGGCTCCTCCTCGTCCAGATGGCCAAGCGGCGGGGGGCCCGGGTGATCGGCACCGTCTCTACGCAGGAAAAGGCCGGGTTGGCCCGTGCGGCGGGCGCGGACGAGGTCATCCTGTACACCGAAAAGGATTTCGAAGCCGAGGTGAGGCGGTTCACGTCCGGGTCCGGGGTTCAGGTGGTCTACGATTCCGTCGGGCAGGCCACGTTCGAGAAGAGCCTCAATTGCCTGGCTTCCCGGGGAACAATGGTCCTTTACGGTCAGTCGAGCGGCCCCGTTCCGCCCTTCGACCCGCAGGTTCTCAGCGCCAAGGGGGGGCTCTTTCTGACACGGCCATCCCTTGCGCACTACACGAGGAACCGGAAAGAACTCCTTTCGCGGGCCGAGGAGATTCTCGGCTGGGCGGCCGGCGGCCTTCTCGACGTGCGCATCGGGGAAACCTTCCCCCTGTCGGAAGCAGGGGAAGCGCATCGGAGGCTGGCGGGCCGCCAGACCACGGGGAAGATCCTCCTGCTCCCTTGAGAGGCCAGGCCTTCGGCAGCAGTCGCGGGAATCCCTCGATTCTCCCGCTCAGCTCCGGATGACATAGGTCGCACACCCTGCGCCGGGGGTTCCGGAGATGGCGTCGCCGGGGCGGATTTCACGCGGCAGCCTCGGCATGGATGACCGGAATTTCCAGAAGATCCTTTCCCCGAAGGATGCCAAGCCTGACCGCCACCCCGAATTCCTCTTCCGCCAGGAATCTGTGGATGTCGTCCACGCTGCGGACCCCCTGGCCGTTCAGCGTGACGATGATATCCCCCGCACGGACCCCTCCGGCGGCAGCCGGGGCCCCCGGGTCCAGAGAGGCGACCTCGACCGCGGTGTCGTAGGACAGGCCGTGGTATCGAACCAGTCGCCGGTCGAGGGGGCGCTGGCGGGCGGAGACTCCGAGGTATCCGCGGCGGACCCTCCCGTGGGTCAGGAGCTGGGAGATCACATACCGGGCCGTGTTGGCGGGAATGGAGAAGCCGATCCCCTGGGCGACCGCGATGATGGCCGTGTTGATCCCCACGACCCGTCCCCGCGAATCGACCAGCGGGCCGCCGGAGTTACCGGGGTTGAGCGGCGCCGTGTGCTGGATGACGTTCTCGATCAGTCTGCCCTCCCGGGTCCTCAATCCGCGCCCCAGCGCGCTGACGACCCCCGTCGACACCGTGGACTGGAAACCGAACGGATTTCCCATCGCGATGACCAGCTGCCCCGCGCGCAACAGGCCGGAATCGCCCAGCGCCGCGTAAGGAAGCCCCCCTCCCTCTGCCCGTATGACCGCAAGATCGTTGGGGGGATCGGTCCCGACGATGACGGCTCCCACCGATGTTCCGTCCGTGAGGGTCACCCTGAGATGATCGGCCTTCTCCACCACATGGTGGTTCGTCAGAATGTAACCGTCCGGGGCGACNNGAGTAGGCATCGAGGAGATCCACATCCGTCTGTCCCGTTTCCCCGACCTCGCACCGGCCGGAATCCCGTTCCCGGCTTTCGTCGACGCGCAACAGCCGAAGGGTGTCCACGGGCGTTCCTCTCATAGCGCACCTCCTCTTTCCATCGGGTAATTTCCTTCCCTATTGTTCGATGCATCAAAGAGCCTGAAGTATCCGGGATGGAGACGGCCGTCCCGTGGAGGGACAGGTTGGTTGTCCGCGCGGGAACTTTTCTTGCCGAACGGGTGTCGAACCGGTACCCTCTTTTCCCAGGAGGCTCCCATGAAGAGCATGCTGTCCCTGGTGGCGCTCCTCGCCGCAGCCCCGGTCCTGGCCCAGACGCAGTTGACCATCTATAACCAGAACTTCGCCACCGTGAAGGAAACCCGTGTCCTGGACCTTCACGGGGGCGAAAACGAAGTGCGCGTTACCGACATCACCGCGCATCTCGAACCGGATTCGGTCGTGCTGCGCGACCTCCAGGACCCCGACGCCCTCCGGATTCTCGAGCAGAACTACGAGAGCGATCCCCTGAGCGAAGGATTGCTTCTGCAAAAATACGAGGGGAAGGTGCTGGATTTCGAGGTCACCATTCCGCATACGGGCGAAAAGAGGATCGTGAAAGGCAGGGTCCTGCGGAGCGGGTACGTCCCCCACGCATCGTCGTTCCGGCGATACGGGCGGCAATACTCCGCGCGACAGACGGCGTACAGCCAGCCGCAGGGAGGAGGGCAAGCCATCGTGGAGGTGGACGGGAAGATCCAGTTCGGCCTGCCGGGGAAGCCGATCTTCGATGCCCTCGGTCCGAAGGCGTTCCTGAAGCCGACCCTGTTGTGGAAGCTCTGGGCCGCCGCCGCGGGAAAACACGACGTGGAGTTCTCGTATCTGTCGGGCGGAATGCGGTGGGAGGCCACATACAACGCCATCGCGCCGGAAACGGGGGACACGTTCGATCTGATCGGCTGGATCACTCTGGAGAATATGAGCGGCAAGGACTTCGAGAACGCCAGCGTCAAGCTCATGGCCGGCGACGTGGCGAGGGCCAGACCGGAAGACGAACGGTCCCTGGAATACGGTGCCTTGGAGAGCCGATCGGACGTCGTCCCGCCAGCCGTCACGGAGCGCGCCTTCGAGGAGTACCACCTCTACACGCTGCCGCGGCCCACGACGGTTCTGGACCGGGAGATCAAGCAGGTGGAGTTCGTCCGCGCAGCCCGGGTCCCCGCCCAGCGAATCTACGTCTATGACGGGTTTCAACCGGACCGGAGCACCCGGGGGTGGGATTCCCGCACCATCCGGACGCGGCCGGAATACGGCACGCAATCGAGCCCGAAGGTCTGGGTGATGCTCGAGTTCCGGAACACGGAGGGATCCAACCTCGGCTTGGCGCTGCCGAAAGGAACGGTGAAGCTCTACCGGCGCGACGTGGACAACCGGAACGAATTCATCGGGGAGGACCGGATCGACCATACACCGAAGGACGAAACCGTACGGCTCTATACGGGCAACGCCTTCGACCTGGTCGGCGAACGGCGCCAGACGAATTTCCGGCTGGACACGAACAACCATTGGGCCGAGGAGACATTCGAGATCAAGGTGCGCAACCACAAGAAGGAGACGGTCGAAATCCGCGTGGTCGAGCACATGGTTCGGTGGATCGAGTGGGAGCTGAAGTCGAAATCGATGCCCTTCCAAACATCCGACGCCCGAACGATCGAATTCCGCCCGAAGGTTCCCGCCGGCGGCGAGTCCGTGATCACCTACACGGTTCGCTATTCCTGGTGACGCGGTCGACCCCGACCCGAACGGGGAACCGGAATCAGGGCATGCCGCGATTTCCACCGAATAAAAAAAAGGAGGAAGGAATTTCTTCCTTCCTCCCGCCAGGAACTGTGTCCGTCAAGGTTGGCCGGATCCTTACGGCGTGTCATCGATCCCCACGCGGAACTGCAAGCCTCCCGCTTCATATACCTCAACATCTTCCCCCCACTTGGAGGTTTCCTCGGAAGCCAGGGCTCCCGCTCCGATGGGTCCCCGCAGATCATCCACAGGCTGACTGGAAAAACTCTTTTCAATCCCCCCGTCGGTATTCTCATCCGCCAGGGCACCGGCCGGAATTCCGACCGCCAACAGCGCAACCAAAAGCAACGTTATGAATGAACTTGCCTTCATCTCTGTTTCCTCCTTTTCGTTCGTTCTTGACCATCAGTCGTCGGGGGCGGGGAAACCTTACATCCCCCCGGAAGAAATGTGGACATGGCGGATTCAATGATAGAATCAAGCGAAAAACAGTCGAATGAGCGGAACCGTTACCCTCCCCATCTGGGCCGCCGCAATCCTGTTCCTTCTCGCAGCGTGGGCGGCCGTCGACCGCCTTCTGCTTCCGGGCGTCCGCTGGTTCATCCGCCGTCGCGTCAACCTGGTGCTCGAGGAGATCGGGAAACGCCTGCACCTGGAGGTCCGCCCCTTCTCCCTGACCAGGAGACAGGTGCTGATCGACCGACTGATGTACGACCCGAAGATCCTGGAGACTGCGGGAGCCCACTCGAGGGAACAGAACACCCCGCGCAACGTCGTGATGGCGGAGGTCGAGCGCTATGCGAAGGAGATCGTCCCCTCCTTCAACGCATACGCCTACTTCCGGGTCGGCTACTGGGTCGCGAAAAAGACGGCGCGGATGATGTACCGGGTGCGTGTGGGCTTCACGGACGAAGCGGGACTTGCCGCCGTAGACCCGAAATCGAGCGTGGTGTTCGTCATGAACCACCGCAGCAACATGGACTACGTCCTCGTGGCCTACCTTGCGGCGACCCGCACGGCCTTGAGCTACGCCGTAGGGGAATGGGCGAGGATCTGGCCACTCCAGACACTCATACGCTCTCTCGGCGCATACTTCATCCGGCGAAACTCCGGGAATCCCCTGTACCGTCTCGTCCTGGAGCGCTACGTCGCGATGGCCACCGAGGGAGGGGTCGTGCAGGCGATCTTCCCGGAAGGAGGATTGACACGCGACGGGTCGCTGAGGCCTCCGAAGCTCGGCCTTCTCGACTATATGACCCGCTCCTTCGACCCCGGCGGGCAGAGGGACATCGTCTTCATCCCGGTCGGGATCAACTACGACCGGACCTTCGAGGACCGCAGCCAGCTGTTGTCCCTAGACCAGGGAGTCCCACGGAAAAGCCGCGTGTTTGTGGTCGGAACCTCCCTGCGGTTCCTTCTGCACAATCTTTCCCTCATGATCCGAGGCCGGTGGTACCGGTTCGGCTATGCGTGCGTGAACTTCGGCTCACCGGTCTCCCTGAAGGGATACTGCCGCAGGCGTGGAATCGACTTTCGGGCGATCCGCAGGGAAGAACGGTTCGCGAAGGTGGAAGAGCTGGCCGGGGAGCTCATGGCGGCCGTCGGGACCATGATCCCGGTGCTTCCGGTTTCCCTCGTGGCGACCGCGTTCCTGAACCAGGGGGGGAACCGCTGGAGCGAGCTCGACCTGAAAGCCGAAGTGCACCGGCTGCTCACCTCGCTTGCCGCGGCGGGCGCCCACATCTACATCCCCCGCAGGGACTACGATTACGCCGTCAACGTCGGTCTGCGAATGCTTACCCTTCGTCGCCTGGTGGAGGAAAAGGACGGGCTCTATGCCGCCGACCCTCGTCACATTCCTCTGCTTCGCTATTACGCCAACGCCATCCGACACCTGTTTCCCGCAGGGGAATCCCCTACCGCTTGAGCTCTTCCATCAGAATGTCGCGGAGCGTCTCCGCGACCGGGGAAGGACCGATTTCCAGTGCACTTTCCGCACATTCCAGGGCTTCCCTCGCTTTCCCCTTCAATCGCAGCAGGCTGGCCTTGCCCGTCCAGGCCTCGGTGCAGTCCGGCCAAACACCGATCGCCCTGTCGTAGATCTCCAGCGCCTCGTCGTATCGTTTTCCCGCTGCGAGGGCGTCGGCTTCCCTCACGTACGCATCGGCGAGTTCTTCAGGATCCATCGGGCACTCTCCTACGAACCGGGGCGGGAAGCATCCGAAGCCAGCTTTTCCAATGCCCCTTTCATCTTCCGGAGGACCTCGTCACATCCCTTGATCCCGTATCGATCCTTCAGGGACTCCGGATTGCTGTACCCAACCCTGACAACCCCTGCCTCGTCCTTCCACACCAGCATCTTCAGAGGAAGGTCGATCCCGACGCTCTGCTCGCACTGCATCAACGGGGTTCCCCCCTTGGGATTTCCGAAGATCAGCACCTCGGTGGGGCGCAGCTCCATCCCGATTTTCCTGGCCCCTTCCGCATGATCGATCCGGTCGAAGAGCGTCATCCCCCTCTCCTTTACCAGACGTTCGACCCGGTCCGCGGTTTCCTTCGCGCCGAAGGAACTTTTCACGGAAACCAGGCCCTCCCCCGCAGACGCCGGCGGGACCGCACACAGGACGAGCAACAGCATGGCAAACGGTATGTTTCGCATGAGCCTCCTCCTTCGGGGTATTCCCGTATTAGAATACCGATTCCGATGGAAGTTTCCCGCCGACGGCAACCCGGGCTTCCTATTCGTGGCCAAGGACGGGGTGCGGTTCGTACTGCTCCGCAAGGGCCTTTCGCTCCTCCTCGTCCAGTTTGATCTCAAGAGCCTTCACCGCTTCCTCGAGTTGTTCCATCCTCGTCGCGCCTACGATCGGGGCCGTCACGCAGGGCTGCTGCAGAAGCCAGGCGAGAGCGACCTGGGACATGGTCACGCCCCGCTTCCCGGCGACATCCGAGAGCCGTTTGACCACCGCACGATCGCTTGGACGGTAATACCACTGATGGGCATACCCGTCCGTGCGGGCGCGCACCGTCTCGCCATACCCTTCGGCAGGGGAGATCCTCGTCAGGAATCCCCTCGCCAACGGACTCCAGGGCAGGATGCCGATCCCCTCCTTGCGGCAAAGGGGGATCATCTCCCGCTCCTCCTCCCGGTATGCCAGGTTGTAATGGTTCTGCATCGTGACGAACCGGCTGCCGCCGTGTTTCTCCGCGGCGCAAAGCATCCGGGCGAACTGCCAGGCGTACATCGATGACGCACCGACATACAGCGCCTTCCCCGAGCGCACGACCCCGTCGAGCGCCTCGAGGGTCTCCTCGATCGGCGTGGAGGGGTCGAACCGGTGGATCTGGTAGAGGTCGACGTAATCCGTCCCGAGCCTGCGGAGGCTGTCGTCGATCGAGTGCCGGATATGCTTCCGGGAGAGCCCGCGCTGGTTGGGGTCGTCCCCCATCGCGGAAAACACCTTGGTCGCGATGATCACCTTGTCCCTGCCCGGCCCGAAATCCCTCAGGGCTTTGCCGAGGATCTCCTCGCTTCGCCCGAGGGAATAGACATCTGCGGTGTCGAAGAAATTGATCCCCAGCTCGAGTGCGCGCCGGATGAAGGGGCGCCCTTCCTCCTCCTCGAGGACCCATTCCCGCCAGCTCTTCGCACCGTAGCTCATGCACCCCAGGCAGATGCGGGACACCTTCACGCCTGATGTCCCCAGGTTTATGTATTCCATTTCCATTTCCCCTCTGGTTTCCCGAAATCCCGGAAGCCGTCCCCTACCGGTCCCCGGCCAGCGGTACGATGAGTTTGGGGTTGGCTCCCGGTGCAACGGTCACGGTCACCACCCGTTCCACGCCAAGGGGCTCGTTCACGAAGCGCAGCCGGTGCTCCCCCTCGGGGAGCTCCAGCAGGGAAATCGGAGTCACCCCGAGATACTGCCTCCCCTCGTACACCTTCGCCCAGGGAATCGCCTGGACCACTTCCAGCGTACCCGTCCGGCGCTCCAGCGCCATCCGGAAACGGGAAAGCTGCGCAAGCGAATCGGCCGGTACGGTTCGCGAGACGTACCCCTCCTTGCGGAACACGATGGTCCCTCCCGCCAGGGGCGCAGTGTCCAGATCCAGGGGTGTGGAACCGAGAGAGGTCCCATCCCCGGAGTCCACCAGAACCCCTGCCGGCTCGGTCTCGATCCACACCCGTCGTTCCTTTCCGGGGAGGAGACCGCCCTGCGAAATCCCCTCCGGACTCAGCCCCTTCGGCGAGGAATTCCCGGGATCGGCGAAGGAATCAACAACCTTTCCCGGATTCAACGATCGGTTCTCGGAAGGAATCGCCGGGGGGGCCGCGGGGGAAATCTCCCTCGTCATAACGGAAGAGTTTTCCCGCCGTGGCGGTCCGGTCCCCTTCCACAGCATCACACCCCCCACGGATACCGCCACGAGCGCCGATGTCACCCCGATTCGGACTCCCCGTCTGCCCATCATCCCGTAGGCTTCCCTGTTCTCGCGCACCATGGCCGAATCGCCCCCCGAAGGGACGGGGTCAGCGACAACCGTATCTTCTTCGCCCTTTCCCGCCCCGGGGAAGAGGAGATCCCAGAAAGCGACCAGGTCGGTCCGGGATACAACCCCGGGAACGGCACTGCTGATCGCAAACGCGAAGCTGCCTGCCGTCGGATACCGGTCTTCCCTTTCCTTCGCCAGGCACTTCCTCAGAATCCCCGAAACGGCGGATGGGAAGCGGTCTGCGGGAAGATCTGCCGCATCATGATCACTCAGCCGGGCGAGAACCTCCTCTCGTCTCTCACCGCCGAAAAGCCTCCCCGGCAGGAAAAACTCCGCGGCAACCACCCCGGCGGAGAACAGATCCGACGAAACGGACGCCTCCTCCCCCCTGGCCTGCTCCGGAGACATGTAGGAAAACTTCCCCTCCCATGCTTCCGGCCTGCCCTCCCCGAGGCGCACCCCCCGTGCAATGCCGAAGTCCGTGATTTTCACAGCCCCTGCCCTCGACAACAGGATGTTCGAGGGGGTGATGTCCCGATGGATGATTTTCCGGGAATGCAGGTAGGAGATCCCGTCCAGCATCCCTTCTACCCAGTACCGCCAGAGAGGAAGGGGGACCGGCATCGATCGGACGCGCATCTGCGCGACAGCCTGGGCCAGGTTCCACCCCTCGACGAATTCCATGGCGAGATAGAAGGACGTTCCCCGCTTTCCGAAATCGAACACCTGAACGAGGTTCTGATGGGAGAGGGTCGCCGCGATGCGCGCCTCCCGGATGAACATGTCGCGAAAGCGGGCATTCTCCGTGAAGCGCGGGTGAACCACCTTGACGGCCACGTCCTTCTCGAATCCCTCCTCCCCGCGCAGCCGGCAAAGGTATACCTCGGCCATTCCTCCGGATGCGATTTTCCGGATGACGGTGTACCGTTCGGGCAGGCCCGGAAACAACCGGCTACCTCCTCCCCCCCTCCGGCGCGATCGCCAGCTGCTTCATCTTCCGGTGGATGCTGGTTCGGTCCAGGCCCAGTTTCTCCGCCGTGCGGCTTATGTGGAAATCGTTCTCCCTGAGCTTCCGGGTGAGGAACTCCTTCTCGAACGCGAGGACGGCATCCCGGAAATGCTCCCGCTCGAAACCGCTCGGCGGCGTCTCCTCGCGCCTCGGCTCGACAGCCAGAACCCGCGCAACGGTTTCCTCGCCGATCGCAGGCCCCGTCGACAGGATGACGAGTCTCTCCACGACGTTTCGCAATTCGCGGACGTTCCCCGGCCAAGTGTGGTCGAGGAGCCGTTCCATCGCCTCCCGGGTGAACGTCTTCCGTTCTTTTCCGTGCTCGGCGCAGATCTCCCCGGCAAAATGGTCCGCGATCGGGGGGATATCCTCCTTCCGGTCGCGCAAAGCCGGCACGAGGATCGGGAAGACGTTCAGGCGGAAGTAGAGGTCGTCGCGGAATCTTCCCGCCTCGACCTCCTTCGGCAGGTTCCGGTTGGTCGCCGCGATGATCCTAACGTCCGCATGGATCTTCTCCCCTCCCCCGATCCTCTCGAACTGTTTCTCCTCGAGGACCCGAAGGATCTTCGCTTGGGTGCGCGGGCTCATGTCTCCCACTTCATCGAGGAACAGGGTTCCCCCCTCCGCCATTTCGAAGCGCCCTTTCCTGCGCCCGGTCGCGCCGGTGAACGCCCCCTTCTCGTGCCCGAAGAGTTCCGATTCGATCAATTCGTCGGGGATGGCGGCACAGTTCACCGCGACGAACGGGCGGTTCGCTCTCCTGCTGTGGCGGTGGATCTCGCGGGCGACGATCTCCTTCCCGGAGCCGTTCTCCCCGGCGACGAGGACCGAGGCGTTCGTGGGCCCGGCGGCCACGATCTCGGCCCGGACTCTCCCCATGGATTCCGAATTCCCGACCAGGCGGTATTTTTTCTCGACCCGCTCCTTCAGCTCCACGTTCTCCAGGCGGAGCTCTCCCTGCTCGATCGCACGGGCGAGGGTAATGAGCAGCTTGGTGAGAGAGATCGGCTTCTCGATGAAATCGAACGCGCCCATCTTGACCGCCTTCACCGCCGTGTCGATCGTCCCGTGCCCCGAGATCATGATGACCGGGACGATCGGGTACGCCTCCCGGATCCTCTTGAGCGTCTCGAGACCGTCCATTCCCGGCATCCACACGTCGAGCAGGACGGCATCCACGAACGACCGGGACAGAATCTCGAGGCCCTGGGCGCCGTCTCCCGCCTGCATCACGTGGTAGCCGTCGTCGGACAGAACGCCCTCGAGCGTCTTCCGGATGTTCGTCTCGTCGTCGACGACCAGAACCGAGTATCCCATTGCGAAGCTACCCCCCTCCCTTTGGTCGGACGGGGAATTCGATCTCGAATACCGCGCCCCTCGGGACGTTTTCCCGAACTTTCACCGTACCCTGGTGGTCGCTTGCGACCGAACTGACGATCGCCAGCCCGAGGCCCGTCCCCCCCTCCTTGCGGGAGAAATACGGCTCGAACAGACGATCCCGGTCCCCGGCCGGGATTCCGGGTCCGTCGTCGCCGACGGAAATCCGCACTCTTCCCAGGGTCGGTTCGTTGCCAACCCGCACCACGACACGCCCTTTCTCCCCCAGCGCCGCCGCCGCGTTCTCCAGCAGGTTGGTCATCGCCCGGCGGATCTGGAACGGGTCGAACCAGACCGGCGGAGTCTGTTCCTCCTCGAACTCCCACGCGATTCCGGGGTGGGCCGACCGGAACGTCTCCACGACCGCCCGCACCTCATCCGGGAGGTTCCCCTCCTTGAAGGCGGGAGCGGGCATGCGGGCGAAGCGGGTGAACTCCTCGACGAGGTTCTTGAGCGATCCCACCTCGGACAGGATCGTCTGGGTGCACTCGGCGAAGGCGGGATCGTCCGCGTGCGACGGCGCGAACCTCCTCTCCAGCCGCTCCGTGGAGAGCTGGATCGGCGTCAGGGGGTTTCGGATCTCGTGAGCGATCCGCCGCGCGATTTCCCTCCAAGCCATGATCCGCTGCAGACGCATCGCCTGCGAGAGGTCGTCAAAGGCCACCACCAGCCCCATGTACTCCCCGTCGTCCCCCAGGAGCGACGTCACGCTGACACGCAGGGAGATCCTCTTCCCCCCGACGGTGAGATCCACCTGCCTCTCCACCTGCCCGCCGGGGGTCTCCACCACCTCGCGCGAAAGGGTCCGCACCGTCTCGTAGTGCTCTTCCCGGACCACCTCCTTGTACGGCTTGCCCATGACCTTGTCCATTTTGATCGCGAGCAGCCGTTCCGCCACCCGGTTGATCATCGCGATACGGCCCGTACGATCGATGACGATGACTCCGGTGGAGATGTTCGTCAGGATCGTCTCGATGAACCGGCTCCTTCTTCGAAGCTCCTCGAAGGTGGCCGAGAGGGATACGTTGGCATCCTCGAGACTCTTCTTCATCTCCTTGAGGTCCGCCGTCATCCGGTTGAAGGAGCCGACCAGGTTCCCGAATTCGTCGCTGGACTGGTAATCGAGCCTGACGTCCAGATCCCCGGAAGCCACCTTCTCGGTCCCTTCCGCCAGCATCTGGACGGGTACGGTAATCTGCCGCGCGAGATAGATTCCCATCCAGGAGGCGGCGAATACCACAAGGAGGGTGATGAGGATGAGCGTGGCGATGTAGCTGGCACGGATCGGGTCATCGAGAAGCCGCACCTGGTGGTACTCGTCGTACGCTTTCGTGATCTCCCGGATCCGGGTAACCTCGCGGGGCGGGATCATCTTCAGCGCAACGACGGCCCTCCCGTCGGACAGGAGACGGACGGCGGCCACATACGACTCGCTGACGAACGTCAACGCGCCTCTGCGCCGGAGGTTGCCCTCCACCCCTTTCAGGCGGGATCCTATCTGCGAGGTGATCTCCCCGGGAACATCCCCGCTCCTGCCCTGGACACCGCCTTTTCCCACGACCAGGAGAGCAACGTCCGGGGATTTCCCCCCCCGGACGGTCTCCAGGGCGGCGTCGAGGGAGACCTTCTCCCCCTTCCGGAGGAGTGCGGACGATGCCTCCTCCGTCATGCCGACCAGGCTCCCGGCCTCTTTCTCGAGGTTCCCGCGGGCGATGTCGAGTGCGCTGGTCAGAGCGAGCCCGACCCTGCTGCCGATCCACGACTTGATGCTCGTCGTGGTGATGNNGATCAGCTTGAACACGTTCCGGGTGACGAGGAAGATCAGCAGGACGATCAGGATGACGTTGATGTTGATGAGGGCGAAGATGATGATGTTGCTCGTGAACGTCACCGTCCCGCCGATCGCCGCCAGGTTCGCCTCCAGGATGGTGAGCCCGATCACCAGGGCGGCCACGAACCCGATGGCGATCCTCTCCCGCCTTTTCTTTGCAACCCTGTTCTCCGGGGAGAGGTCCGGCTTCCTGCGCGGATTCTCTTTCATGGCGCGGAAATGTCTCCTCTTGCCCATTCGGTCTCCACATCCCACAGGGAGGAGAAGAAGAAGATCGAGCGGAGCGGTTCCGACAGGCCCACCTTGTCAAGACGCGTCCGCACGTACGCCCGGTACTTCTTCCCGCGGGTGACCTCGTAGTCCAGCGGCACGATGACCTCGTACCGGGTCATCCCCGCCAGCGCGGTGAAGATGTCCGGAAAAAGTTCCTCACCCTTGCCCCGGTTCAGGTGGTACACGCGGGAGAGGGAATCGTACCGGACGGAGCGGGAGAAGGTGACCTCGCCGAGCCTGGCGTTGACCCAGTTCCGGTGAACCCTCTCGACGCGCACGACGGTCTTGAAGGAGATTTCGATGCCGCTTTTTAACGCCTCCACCATTTCGGGGGAAAACGCCTTGCGGAGGGTGAAAAAGACACGGGCTTCCCTTCCCTTGGCCTGTCCGTGGATATCCGTGATGCGCGGTTTCGGGGAATCGGCGGCCGAGAGGACAGGCGTCGCGAGAACCCCTATAAAAATCAGCGATATAGCAACGTAGCGCAACGCCCCCCCCGGACACATTATACCCGGATGAGGCAAATCTGCAACAGAGGGAAAATCGAGTGGTAAAGGGGGGGTGAGTGGCCCCGTCAGGGGCCACTCAAAGAGGGATTAGGCGATAGCCTGTATATCCACGGGGACTTTCCCCGGGCTGACAGGCGGGTCGTGAAACGTGGAACGCACGGGCGACGCGAGGTATCCGGCGACGGCGTGGTTCACCGTATGCCCCGGGCGGACGGCAACGAAAGAACCGCGCACGGGACGCCCCAGCAGGGCGATGTCGCCGATGAAGTCAAGCAGCTTGTGCCGGGCGAATTCGTTGGGGAACCGGAGACCCTCCGTATTGTGCACCTTGGCGCCGTCGACGACGATGGCGTTGTCGAGGGACCCGCCTTTTGCGAGACCGGCAGCGCGAAGGGCGTCGATCTGCTCCCTCAGGACAAAAGTCCGCGCAGGGGCGATTTCCTTGAGGAACTTCTCGGGGTTGAGGGTGATCTTTGCCCATTGCCGACCGATCGCGCTCGCCGGAAAGTCGACAGTCACAAGGATTTCCATCTCGACGCAAGGGGAGACAACCACCATGGATCCGTTCCGGCGGATCTTGTCGTTCTCCCAGACCCGCAGGAACCGTCTGCGGACGTCTTGCCGGGCAGGGCCCGCAGATGCGATCGCCTGGGAGATCTGAAGAGCGCTTCCATCGAGGATCGGCAGTTCCGGGCCGTCCACTTCGATCACCGCGTTGTCGATCTCCATTCCGTACAGCGCTGCGAGGAAATGCTCCACCGTGGAGATTTTCGCGCCACAGGCGGACAGAACCGTCGCATATGCCGTTTCGGTAACGTTTTCGACGGTCGCGGAGATTTCGGTTCCCGTGTCCGTGCAGCGGAAGATAATTCCGGTATCGGGGGCCGCCGGCAGGATCCTCGCGGAGACATTTGCGCCGGTGTGCAGCCCGATGCCGGAAAAGGAAAGCGGCATCGATATCGTGTGCTGGTAATCCTTCATGTCCTTCTCCCGTAGGAATGTCAGGATAAGGTTTTGCAAAGGACATGCCAGACAGAAAAACAAACAAACGATTGTTTTTCAATAAGTTATTGTGGTGCTTGCCGGGCCATCCCAACGGGTGTTGCATCTACGCAACTCCGTCTGTTGCCGGAAAACCACAGGTCTACTTCCGGAACAGCCAGAACAGGAGGGTCAGGACGACGCTGATGAGGATGCATGTGGCCAGCGGAAAGTAGAAGGTGAAGTTCTCCCGTTTGATGAGGATGTCCCCCGGCAATTTGCCGATCCAACCGATCTTGTCGGAGAGCATGAGAAGAAGTCCGATACCGGCCAGGACCAGACCGGCAGCCAGGAGGATTTTGCCGAACGGCGCCATGCGGTCCTCCTCCCCGTCCCCTCATCCGTCCCCGAACAGGCCTTCCTGCTGGATGGCGCGCTTGGGAGGCGCCAGACCGAGATGGCGGTACGCGGCGGGGGTAGCCACCCTTCCCCTCGGCGTCCGTTTCAGAAAGCCCTGCTGGATGAGAAACGGCTCGTACACATCCTCGATCGTGTCCCGTTCCTCGCTCACCGACGCCGAGATCGTCTCCACGCCTACCGGTCCGCCGTGGAACTTCTCGAGGATGACCCGGAGGATCTTCCGGTCCATCACGTCGAGACCCTCCCGGTCCACCTCCATCTTGAGGAGCGCGTGGTCGGCGATCTCCTGGTGGATCGTCCCGTCCCCGCTGACCTGGGCAAAGTCGCGCACGCGCTTGAGGAGCCGGATGGCGACGCGGGGCGTTCCCCGGGAGCGCCGGGCGATCTCCCGCGCGCCGTCGTTATCGACGGGGATCGAAAAGGATTTCGAGGACCTCCGGATCACCTCCTCGAGCTCCTCGGGGCGGTAATACTCCAGGCGGGCATGGACGCCGAAGCGGTCCCTCAAGGGCGATGTCAGAAGACCGGTGCGGGTCGTGGCGCCCACCATGGTAAACCGCGGGAGGGAGAGCCGGATCGACTTCGCGGAGGGGCCCTGCCCAAGGATGATGTCGAGGGCAAAATCCTCCATGGCGGAGTAGAGCAGCTCCTCCACGACCCGGCTCAGGCGATGGATCTCGTCNNACCCCCATCTCGTTGGCGATGATGTGGGCCAGGGTCGTCTTTCCCAGGCCGGGAGGGCCGGAGAGAAGGACGTGGTCGAGCGGCTCGCCCCGGTTTTTCGCCGCCTCGATGAAGGTCTCCAGGTTGGAGACGATGGACGCCTGCCCGATGAAGTCGGCAAGCCGTTTCGGCCGGAGGGAAAGATCGAACGCTCCCTCCTCCCCGCCGACCTTCGGGTCTACGATCCGCGTTTCCCTCTGGTCTTTTTCGTCCGGCACCGGATTACCTCCGCGGCCCCGAGAGGCGCTTCAGCGCCCTCCGGATCAGATCTTCCGCGGGCGCGTCCGCCCCGGCCTCCTTGCGCAAGGCGGCCACCGTGACCTGCACCTCTCCGCGGGGGAATCCCAGGGCGACCAGCGCCTGGGCGGCCTCGATTTCCGGCTCCGAGGAGGGCGCTGCCCCTTCTTCCGCAGAAACGGAGGCCAGCTCGACCGCCACTTTCTTCAACCGGTCCGGAAGCTCCAGGGCGATCCGCTGCGCCAGTTTCTTCCCGATGCCGGGGACGCGCGTAAACGGCGCTGCATCCTCCCTCGCGCATGCGGACAGGACGCCGGAAATCCCCAGGACCGACAGGACGGCCGCGGCGGACTTCGGGCCGACCCCGCTCACGCCGATGGTCGCAAGGAAGATCTCCCGCTCCGTCTCGGAGGAAAACCCGAACAGGTCGGAACCCCCTTCCCGCATGTGGAGAAAGGTGCGCAGAAAGCACGGTTCCCCCTCGGGGGGAAGGTCGGCCCGCGTCACGGAGGAGACGCTCACGCGAAACCCCACCCCCGCGCATTCCACCACGACGAAATCCTTCCCTCCGCCCGCAAGGCGACCGCGCAGATGGTCGATCATCGCGGACCATCATACCATTTCTTCCCGTACCGGGGGGCGTGCCCTATTTTCTGGATTTTGCCGGGAGACCCTCTCTCTGGGTCCGCGGAGGTCGGCCGTCCGTCGCGGCCAGGACTCGTTTCAGTCCCCCGAAAGTGGTAAACCGATGTTTCATGCCGGATTCGATATCCTCGACGATTCCCCAGATCTTGTCGGAATCGGACCGGTCTCTCCGGTAGACCCGGATGATGTAATTTTTCAAGATCGTCATCCTTTCTGTTTCCGCTGGACCGGCACGACGGACGCCTTCCGTCCGCTTTCCACGGGAAGCGAGCAGGAAAAGCGACAGAGAGCTCATGGATTGGGTCACCCCGTCAATACCCCCACGAGTTTCCCGGGGCTCTCCCGGTTCCGGTACAGGATCCGGAATGTGTATCTCTCCATCGACGCCTCTCGGGAGAGGACACGGGGCCGGCCAAGGAGGAGTCGGGGACCGGCCCAGTGCCGCGTGGCGCATGGAACGCGCCGCCTTCCGTAACATCGTGCCATGAGAAAAGTGACAGATAGGGGACTTATTGGATACGGGGGCGAAGCTCAGGCGGGACGGATTCCCTTCACGATGGCCTCGGTTTCCAGCGAGGGGGAGATCCCGAGTTCCGAGGAAAGCGCATTGCGGCAGCGGCCGTAGACCGCCACTGCCTCGGCGGCCTGTCCGGCCCGAAGATGGCAGACCATCAGTCGCTGGTAGAACACCTCGGCGAGCTCATCTACTTCCAGCCCTTTCCGGTAGCAGGAGATGGCCTCCGCCCACTGCCCTTCCCGTTCCAGGCATCCTCCGAGAAACTCCACGGCCCGGAGGAACTTGCTTCTCAGCCGCTCCCGCATCCCCACCAGCCAGGGGCGGGAAACTTCCCCGGGCAGGAAAGGCCCCCTGTACAAGGCGATGGCTTTCGACGCGACACTCATGGCGCGCGCTTTCTCCGGACAGCCCTCTCCGCCTAAAGACGCGGCGTCGATCCGCGCGATGAGGGATTCGAAGGCGAAGGCGTCCACCCAGCAATGGCGGGGATCCAGGGTCACCCGGCCCTCACGCAGCGACACGGCCTTTTCCTCTCCCAGCATGGATCGCAGCCGGCGCAGCGTCGTGGCGAAGGACTGGTGCGCGAGGTCCCCTTCCGCATCGGGCCAGAGGATGTCGGTCAACTGCTCTTCGGGGACGTTCTTCCCTCCCAGCGCCACGAGCACCTTCAGCATAAGGAGCGGTTTGTGCCGGGCCTTCCGGGGAAACGTCAGGGGCTTCTCTTCCTGCAGCAGGTCGAACGTTCCGAGCGTGCACAGTTTCAGCGGCCACGGCCAGCCCTCCGGATCCGGAAGAGCGCCATCGGGGAGGAGAGCGTTTCTTCGGATGAGATCGCGTACGTACCCCGTCTCGATCCCTTTTTCCAGGGCTTTCGAGGCGACCGTTTCCAGCAGGCCGGGACGCCACAGGTAGACATCGAAGTACCCCTTCTCCCTTCCGATGCGCAACCCTGCCCGAAGGGAAGAAAGGCCGGACTTCTCCTTTCCCTTGAGAAGGGAAAAGTACGCCCCGGCCAGCAGACAGACGAATCGGATGAAATGCATTCCGCTCTCTTTGCCCAACCGGTGGGCTCGCCTGAGATGGCGGGCCGCTGCATCCGCTTTTCCCCCCTCCTGAAGGACGAACGCTTTCTGCAGCAGAGCAAGCGCCTCGGTCCAGGGGTTCCCCACCTCCCCGCACGTGACAAGACAGCGGTCCGAATGGAACAGCGCATTTTCCTGGTCTGCCCGGTGCAGGGCTTCCCATGAGGCTAGGTAATGGTAAAAGGCCTCCTCCCAGGGATTCGCTGCCGAAAGCGCGGAGGCCATCCCGTGCAGGAATTCCTTCGCTGTTGCCATATCCCCCATGTGCAGGGAAGACAGCGCCCCGTGACCTTTGAGCAGGAAGTTCATTTGGGAGACGCCCGTGGCTTCCGCCCGTTCGAGACCCTCCACCACTACCTTCCGGCAGCGGCCATGCATGCCGTTCACGTTGGAGTATGCCGCATCGAGCCAGCAGAGCGTCAGACGGGGAAGGGGGGAAACCTCCGGGCTCCGGCCCAACTCGCGCAGCGATTCGAGGAGGAGCCCCGTCTCCCGGAAATCACCCCCGTGGAACCGGTAATACGCCACATTGAGAAGGGCGGTGAACTTCAGCGATACGTCCCGGGTCGCCTGGGCAAAGCGCATCGCACGGTCCGCCCACATCCCCCTGTCGACATCCGGCGGCATCCTCAGGGACAGCGCCTTGACCATGGCGCACGTCACCCGGGAGTCGATCTCCTCGGGCAAGGGCGGCGTGCCCTTCTTCCCCATCTTTCGGAGGGTTATCAACCAGGGGTCGAGCGTTTTCAGGCTCCCGGGACCGTAGATGATCGCGTCGACCACCCCCGCCCAGGCCTGGAACAGACCGTCCCGGTCCTTCCGTTGCGAAAACCTGCGGAAGGCTTCCTCGAAATCGAGCCGGCTTTCCCCGGGCCGGGAGGACAACCGGGCCGTTCCTCTCCAGTAAAGCAGCCACGGGTCTTCCTCGAGGATCCCCGAAGGAATGATCTCCAGCCACTCGGCGAGCGTTGCGGTTCTCCCCTGCCGGGCAAGCGAGGGCGCCTGCCCTCCAACGATCCGGCCATACGCTTCCCAGTCACCCATCTCGCGCAGGATGCCCGCGGCTTCCTCGGAATAGCCGGACTCCTCCAGAATCGCGGCCGCCTTTCCCCGGACACGACGGATATATTTCTCCGAGAACAGCTCAACGGCGCGGGAGAGCAGGAAATCCCGGAACAGGGGATGGTACTCGTACACCGATTCGGGGCCCGGGCGCACCTCGGTGAAATAATTGTGGCGGTTCAGGAAGGACAGGATCTCCCCGGCCCGTGGCAGCCCCGTCAATCGGGCGGCCATCCTGCCGGTCATCCAAGGGAAATAGGCGCTCTTGAGCAGGAACGAGTGTGTCTCCTCGTCCAGATTTTCCAGGATCTCCCCTGCAAAGTAGTCCAGGATCTCCTGGGGTTTGTGCTGGAGCAGCTTCAGCGGCTCCCCCGATCCCCGTATGGCTTTCTCCAGAAGGAGCACGAAGCCGGCGGCCCATCCGCCTGCCGCATCGTGCAGGGTCCGGATCGTTTCCCTGGCCTCCTTTCCTTTCCATTGCAGGTGCGCAATCCCCTCAGTCTCCTTGGGGGAAAGCCGAATCTCCTTCCAGCCGATGACCTCCATCCCGTGACCGGCACGAAGCCGGGCGAACAGCGGAGGGGGCTGCTCCCGGCTGATGGCAACGACACTGATGCCGGGAGGGAGGAGGGAGAAAACATCACGGAATATCGCGTGAATTTCCGAGTCGGCGGGGATTTTCTGGTAGTCGTCGAACACGATCACCGACCCGGCCTTGAGGCGCGCAAACAGGTTCTCGAAATACCGCCGGGCAAAGAGGGAGATTGCGGGATACTGCTCCGGTGTCGGCACGGGAAGGGGCTTCCGGATCCGGGGCGCCGCCTTTCGCGCCGCAAGCCCGAGGTAGTGGAAGAAGGTCGCGGGATCCGCGTCCCCCTCTTCCAGCCGCATCCACAGGAAGGGAAGCTTCCTGTCCGTGAGGTAGCTGCTGACCAGGGTCGTCTTCCCCGAGCCCGGAGGGGAGGAAACCCAGAGAACCTGCCGTTTCCGGGCGCGGTCGATCAGGCGGAAGAGTCTTCTCCGGGGGTAGCTCCCGGCGAGAACCGGGCGGGTGATCTTCGCGATTGTGGCGGTCTTCCCGGCCATATCCCCTCGTAAAAAATCACAGAAAGATCGGCAAAGCCTTCACCCTTTATTAAGAGAAATATACCGGACAATTCAGGACAATTGAAGAAATAAGGAGAACCCGGCGAGTCCGGGTCCTCCCTTGTTACTATCAGGATTTCTAGGCTTGGTTTTATTTGTCCTTTTCAGTAGCAAACTGTATATGACTTACCACTAAACCAGTAGGTAACGCAGGGATTGGAATAGATTATTGTTTTATCAATAATGCCCAGGATTACATGATCTGAGAAGTTCGGGTCCGAGTGGTGTTTATCCCTTATTTTATGTTTCCATTGGCCACCTACATATTGGGGTTGACTGATGGGATCATCTGAACATGTTTGGGGCATTGGGGTGGGCTTCATTGGGTCAAAATTTCCCACTCGGTAGCATTGTGTATTACTTGGATTGTTTGGATCCAGGACTATCACCATCTTTGGCTCCGCAAATGCTGTCGTTGCCAAAATACCCACCAAAGCGATGACGAGAAGCACGATCCATCGTTTTCCCATAATCTGACCTCCTCCCCTCTGTTATGCGGCGTCCACTGCAAAGGACTTCCCCCGCATCGCTTANNCGCTCCGGCTGGATCGAGGGGTTGTCGTGGTCCGTGTCCTGGTACCGGAACGATTTGTTGAACAAGTTCTTTGCCTCTACGGTCAGGATTCCCCACCGCTTCGGCAGGCGGTACCCTAGCGAGGCATCCAGGACCCAGAACTCGTCGGTACCCTGCTCCCCCGGAATCCCTTCATCCGAGTTTTGCGGGACGAACCTTCCGTTCTGGTCGATATAGGTGGCCTTCACGCCGGCGCTTGCACCGCAGGGGTGGAAGAAACCAGCACCAAGGGGGAACCGGTGCGTCGTGACCTGGTCGATGCCGTCGAGGGTGGCGATGGTCCCCCTGTCCAGCCATTCATAGAAATATTCGGCGCTGAGCGCTACCCACGGGTGGGGTGTATAGTACAGGTAAACCCGTCCCGTTCTTTCCGCCCAGTCGATCTCCCTCAGAACGGTCCCCGTGGGGGTGATAAGCACGTTCGTGAATTCCAGATCCCGCAGGGCATATTCCGCCCCGCCGAACAGGTTGCTGGAGAATACCTGATCGATCGCTGCGCCGTACCGCCAGTAGGTCGTCCCATTGTCGTCGTCGAAGAACTGGTTGAACCCTGCCACCTGGGTCGGCTCGATCGTCTGGTCCGTATCCAGCGTTCGCTTGACCCCGCTGAATGCAGCGGCACGGATGGTGGTCCCGGGAACAGGGGTCCAGGTCAGCCCCAGCTTGGGGTTGACCCGTTCCCGCTCGGTGGTCTGGTCCTTATAGGGGTCGACGCTTGCGCCCAGAGTGAAGATCAGGTGCCCAGGATACCCGAAATGGGAGTACACATATGCGTTGGTGTGCCGGGGACGCTCGTCAAAGACCTCGAACACCGGGATCTGGAACGGTGGGAAGGGGAGGAAAATGAGGTAATCCGCCTCAATAGTTGAATCGATCTCCGACCATCCCGCCCCGATGTTCAAACTCAGCCGTTCCGAGCGGTACAGGTATTCGAGTTCCCCGATGAAGCTGTTCGCATCCTCCCTCGAGTTAAGATCAAAGATGAAATTTACATCCTGATAGGAGAGATCCTTTTCCCGGTAGATGAACGAGCCGATGAG
>DOTC01000082.1 GCA_003513855.1 Deltaproteobacteria bacterium
GGAGCAGACCGGGGAGATCCGGGCATCGGCGAAGGGGATCGCGTGCGTCCTGTCCCCGAACATGAGCGTGGGAGTGAACCTGATGTTCCGGGTGGCGGCCGAGGTTGCCCGCGTGCTCGGCGACGACTACGACGTGGAGATCGTCGAGACCCACCATCGGTTCAAGAAGGACGCGCCCTCGGGGACGGCGCTGAAGCTGGCCGACGTGGTGGCCGGCGCTCTCGGTCGGGAGACGAAGGAGTCGGTCGTGTGCGGGCGGCATGGAATGGGAGGAGAGCGGGCCCGGAAGGAGATCGGGGTCTTCGCGGTCCGGGCGGGCGACGTTGTGGGCGAGCACACCCTCGTGTTCGGCGGGATCGGGGAAAGGCTCGAGATCACCCACCGGGCCCACAGCCGGGACACGTTCGCCCGGGGAGCCGTACGGGCCGCTTCCTGGGTCATCGGGAAACCGGCGGGGATCTATGACATGCACGCGGTTCTGGGGGGCGGGATGCCGTGAAAATCGCGCGGTTTGCGTTCCAGGGAACTGTCGCGTACGGCCTCGTGGATCCCGGGAGAGGAGAGATCCGGGAGCTGGCCGGACCGCCGTTCGAGGGGATCCGGGAGACCGGTTCCGTGCGGCCGCTTGCCGATGTCCGCCTCCTCGCTCCCGTGGTCCCCTCCAAGATCGTCGCCATCGGGCTGATCTACAGGGACCACGCGCGGGAGATGAGGATGGTGATCCCCGAAGAGCCGCAGATATTCCTCAAGGCCCCGTCCGCGCTCAACGACCCCGGCGGCGACGTCGTGTACCCGCGCGCTTCCCGACGGGTCGACTACGAGGCGGAACTGGCCGTCGTCATCGGAAAGAGGGCGAAAGACGTGGCGGCGCGGGATGCGCGGTCGGTGATCCTGGGGTACACCTGCATCAACGACGTGACCGCCCGGGACCTCCAGGCGAAGGACGTGCAGTACGCGCGGTCAAAGGGGTTCGACACGTTCGCGCCGCTGGGGCCCTGGATCGAGACGGACCTTGACCCGTCCGCCCTTAAGATCCGCTGCCTCGTGAACGGCCAGGTGAAGCAGGACAGCAACACCCGTGAGATGAGCGCGTCGGTATTCTCGCTGGTGGACCACGTCTCCCACGTCATGACCCTGCACCCCGGCGACGTCGTCGCGACCGGAACTCCTCCGGGGGTCGGCCCCGTGACGGTGGGGGACGTCATGACCGTCGAGATCGAGGGGATCGGATCCCTGACCAACCGGGTCGTAGCNNGATATCATCGACCTGGGGGTCGGGGATCCCGACCGGCCGACGCCGAAATTCATCGTGGACCGGATGAAGAGGGAGACGGCCGTTCCGGCCAACCACCAGTACCCGTCCTATCAGGGGCTCCTTCCGTTTCGGGAGGCGGCGGCAAAATGGTACCGGCGGCGATTCGGCGTGTCTCTGGACCCGTCCTCCGAAGTCATCGCACTCATCGGTTCGAAGGAGGGCATCGCCCATTTTCCGCTCGCTTTCGTGAACCCCGGCGACACGGTTCTGGTGCCGGATCCCGGCTACCCCGTCTACCACATCGCCACGATGTTCGCCGGCGGGAAATCGCACCTCCTGCCGCTCCGGCGCGAGAACGGCTTTTTGCCCGACCTCGACGCGATCCCGCGCTCCGTCCTGGCAAAGGCGAAGATCCTCTTCCTCAACTATCCGAACAACCCGACCTCCGCGGTGGCCGACAAGACCTTCTACCGGAAGGTGCTCGGGGTGGCGGAGGAGCACGACCTGATCGTGGCGCACGACGTGGCGTACACGGAGATCTACTTCGACGGGAAGAGGCCGGGGAGCATTCTCGAACTTCCAGGGGCGAAGAAGCGTTGCATCGAGTTTCACTCCCTGTCCAAGACCTACAACATGACGGGCTGGCGGGTCGGGTTCGCCGTGGGAAACGCCGAACTCGTTGCAGGGCTGGGAAAGGTCAAGACCAACGTGGACAGCGGGGTGTTCCAGGCCGTGCAGGCCGCGGGGATCGAGGCGCTCACGAACGGGGACGAGGCATCGGAGGGTATCCGGCGCGTCTACCGGGAGCGGCGGGATCTCCTGATCCCGGGGCTACGGGCGATCGGCCTCGACCCGGTCTTCCCCCAGGCAACGTTCTACGTGTGGATTCCCGTGCCGAAAGGGTACACGTCGGCCTCCTTCTGCGCGCACCTGCTGGAGAAGACCGGCATCGTCACTACCCCCGGGAGCGGGTTCGGAAAAAGCGGGGAGGGATACATCCGGATTGCCTTGACGCAAGAGAAGGTGCGGATCCGCGAGGCTCTTTCCCGGATCCGGAAAGTGGGTTTCTAGAACGGTCCTGCGGGAGGGGGAGGGATCGGCGTGCCGGAAGAGGTTGTCCTGCTCCTCGGGAGCAACACCGGCCGCCGGGTCAGGCGGCTCCGGGACGGCATTGCCGCGCTGGCCGGGGAAGTGGCGGTCGGGGAGGTTTCCCGGATCCATGCGTCGGAGCCGAGCGGCAGAACGAACCAGCCATGGTACCTGAACGTCGCGGTCCGGGGGGAGACCGGACTTGCTCCGGAAGCCCTCCTTCATTTCCTCAAGAGGATCGAGGGAGAGGCGGGTCGAAAGGCGGCGGCGCGATGGGGGCCGCGGGAGCTCGACATCGACATCATCCTGATGGGCAGCCGGGTGGTTTGCGAGCCGCACCTCGCGATTCCGCATCCGTTGATGTCCGTCCGCCGGTTCTGCCTTGCCCCCGTGGCGGAAATTGCCCCGGAGGCGCGCGTGCCCCCCGGGAGAAAGACCGTGAGGGACCTTCTCGCGGAATGCCAGGACCCGCTCGAGGTGACTCCGATATGAGGACGCGGAACCTGTGGAACGTTACGGTTGTGGGGGCGATGCTGGTTCTCCTTCTTGCGGCGGGCGGCTGCCGGAAGAAGGAGGAGCCCCGGGGGGTGGGGGGCGAGGCGATCAACCTGAGCGCCCTGAACGAGATCGAGAACTACAAGGAGATCCTCCGGAAAGACCCGAACAATCTCCAGGCCCTGATCAACATCGGGAANNGACGGACATGGCCGTCTGCTACCGGCGGAGCGGGAACCCCGACAAGGCGATCGAGGAGCTCAAGAAGGTGATCTCGATCGACCCCAGGCATCCGCAGTCCCGGTACAACCTGGGTGTCATACTGATCCATGACAAGAACGACATCGAAGGAGGGATCCAGGCGTGGGAGGGGCTCCTGGAAAACATCCCGGAGTACCGCTACCGCGATTCCCTGGAAGCGGAGATCGCGAAGATGCGCGCCATGGTAGAGTCGATGAAGCCTAAAACGAAATGACACGGATTTTATTATCGGGAAACGCCATATAGAAAAAGAGGAAAACCTCGCCCGTCCGTCGCCAATCTCCCGGGATCCGTTCCTTTCCTTGCCGGAAACAGAAAAAAGTTCTATTTTTTTTATATTGACAGTTTTATGCTCAGCAAATATATGTAACAATGTTTTACCGCATATCATTTTCACTTGGCATAGGGAGGACCCATGGTACGGCGGGAGAAGTCGAACTATATCATCCAGTCCGTATCGCATGCGCTTGACGTGCTCGAGGAGTTTCGCGGGGATGTGGACGAGCTCGGCGTCACCGAACTGAGCAAGAAGCTGAAACTTCACAAGAATAACGTCTTCCGAATCCTTGCGACGCTGCAGTCGCGGAACTACATCGAGCAGAACAAGGCGAACGAGAACTATCGTCTGGGGGTGAGGTGCCTCGAGCTGGGGCAGACCTTCATCCACCAGAGGGGGATGCTGAAACAGGCAAAACCGATCCTCCAGGAGCTTGCCGAGAAGACGGGAGAGACGAGCTACATGTCGATCCTGCGGGGAAACGATGTCGTGTACCTCGACTCGGTCGAGCCGACGGCCACGGTCCGTGTCGTTTCCCGTCTCGGCCTCCACATGCCGGCGCATGCCACTGCCGCCGGGAAGGCGCTGGTGGCGTTCGAATCCGAGGAGGACCTTCGCAAGCGGTTCGGCGAGGAGCTCAAGGCCTACACCAAGAGAACCTTCCGGACCTTCGAGGACCTCTTCCGGGACATCGAGAGGGTGCGGGAGAAGGGGTTTGCCACCGACCTCGAAGAGTTCGAGGAAGGGCTGCGGTGCATCGCAGCCCCGGTCCGCGACTACACCAGAAAGGTGATCGGCGCATTGAGCGTCTCCGGACCGGCGCATCGTCTCACGGACGATATGGTCCAGACCGCGATCAGCGGTGAAGTGACCCGGCTGGCGAAGGAACTCTCTACCCGCCTCGGTTTCCGGGAGTAGAAGGACAGGCGCTTCCCGCTTTCCCTCCGGTCTCCGACAGGTATCGGAATGCCTTGACACCCTCACCCGCCCGGTGGTACTCCTTTTGGTGAATGATGATTCATTCAAGAGGGGGGCGTGATGGTACGGCGGGGGAGCAGGGGAAAGGGGGCGGAAAAACGGGAGCGCATCCTGCGGGCGGCGATCAAGATCTTCTCCCACAAGGGATTTTTCAACTCCAAGATATCCGACATTGCCCGGTCGGCAGGCGTTGCCGACGGGACGATCTACCTCTACTTCAAAAACAAGGACGACCTCCTGATCTCGCTGTTCGAGGAGAAGATGGCGGAGGTCGTGGCCGACGTCAGGGGGCGTGTCGCCGCAGGGAACGGGGCGCTCTCCCGCCTGAAGATCTTCATCGAAAACCACATGAGCCTGCTTGTCCGGGAAGCAGGTCTCATCGAGGTCCTCCAGGTGGAGCTGCGCCAGAGCAACAAGTTCATGAAGGAATACGTCCCCGTGAAATTCCTCGAGTATCTCGACGTGATCACCGAGATCCTCGAGCTGGGGAAACGAGAGGGAACGTTCCGGCAGGACCTGAACGTGAGGATGGCCCGCAGGGCGGTGTTCGGCGCCCTGGACGAGATCGCCCTCGCCTACGTGCTGTCCCGAAAACGGAAATACGATCCCGCCGATGCCGCGGCCGAAATCTACCGCATGTTCTCGGAAGGGTTGTGCACGAAAGCCCAGAACAGGGAGGGCAGGACATGATCGGATTCGAACTGACGCAGGAGCAGCTCGCGCTTCAGGACATGGCGAGAAAATTCGCCACCAACGAGATCCGTCCCAAGGCGGTCGAGTACGACCACACGGGGAAGTTTCCCGAGGATATTCTCGAAAAGGCGTTCGGGCTGGGCCTGATGAGCGGTTTCATCCCCGAGGAATGCGGCGGCCTGGGGCTCAAAGTGCTCGACTCCTGCATCATCGAGGAGGAACTGGGGTGGGGATGCTCCGGCATCGCCACGTCCATGACCTGCAACGGTCTGGCGCTGTCGCCGGTCCTCGTTGCGGGAACGGACGAGCAGAAGAAGAGATTCGTCGCCCCCTTTGCGGAAAAGCTCCAGTACGCCTCCTTCTGCCTGACCGAGCCCGGGGCGGGATCCGACGCGGGAGGAATCGCGACGACCGCGAAGAAGGAGGGGGACAGCTACCTCCTCAACGGCCGCAAGTGCTTCATCACGAACGGAAGCTACGCCACGCAATACACGGTGTTCGCCTCCACGGACCGCTCCAAGGGGCACAAGGGACTGTCCGCCTTCGTGGTGCCGCGATCGCTCCCCGGAGTCTCCGTCGGAAAGAAGGAGGACAAGATGGGTCAGCGGTCCTCCGACACGGCGGACGTGATCTTCGAGGACGTGAAGGTGCCGGCCGAAAACCTCCTCGGCAAGGAGGGGGAGGGATTCAAGATCGCCATGATCACCCTGGACTACGCCCGCCCCTCGGTCGCGGCCTTCGCCGTCGGGGTCGCCCGCGCCGCCTTCGAACTGGCGATGCAATATTCGAAGGAGCGCGTGCAGTTCGGCGTCCCCATCGCCATGAACCAGGCGATCCACTTCCTGCTGGCCGACATGGCGATGGAGATCGAGGCGGCCCGGCTCCTCACCTATAAGGGGGCATGGCTGCTCGACGAGGGGAAGAGGAACACGAAGGAATCTTCCTTCGCCAAGGCGTTCGCCGCCGACCTCGCGATGAGAGTCACCACCGATGCCGTGCAGATATACGGCGGGTACGGGTACATGAGGGACTATCCCGTGGAGAAGCTGATGCGCGACGCGAAGCTTCTCCAGATCTACGAGGGAACGAGCCAGATCCAGCGCATGGTGATCGCCAAGGAAATCATGATGCGGTAGGGGAGCCCCTCCCCCGTTGTCAGGAGTCCCTGCGGGCGAACGCGAGGAGCCCGTCCGCCGAGGCTTCCAGCTCTTCCCTCCACGGCAGACCTCCGAGAAACGCTTCCGGGATTCCCCCTGCCCCGACGTAGCCGCCTGCGAGGCTGCCTACCATCGCGCCGTTCGCATCCGCCTCGTTGCCGAGGTTCACCGCTGCGAGGACCGCGGCGGCGTAGTCGTCGGGGTATCGAAGGAAACAGGCCCACGCGAAGGGGACCCCCTCCGAGACCAAGGCGCCGTTCCCGAGCGCCTCCCGGACATCCTCCATCTCCGCGCGGCGGAGAAGAAGGGCCGTGAGCTCCGTGCCGAGCTTTCTCCAGAGCGTGGGGACGGGCCTGCCGCCCCTCCCCCGGGAGGACCGGTCCGCTTCCATGCCGGAGACGGCGTGGGACAGCCCCCGGGCGAACCCCAGCACGTCGAGGGACCCGGCGGGAGTGTGCAGGAGCCGCGCGACGGCGACAGCCTGTGCGATGGCCCCCGCGACTGCCCCTGCGTGGGGGTGGGTGATGGCCCCCTCGATCCCGGCCTCCAGTTTCAGGCGACGGAAGTTTCCCGCATGCAGAAGGGCGAGGGGGGCGATGCGCGCCGCGGGGGCGGTCTCCGGGACGCTTGCGCCCGCCTCGAACCACGGGAACCTGCGGTCGACCAGATTGCGGACGAACTCCGCGTGGTGGCCCGACCCTGGCAGTCGCCGGGATCCGGCGTAGACGGAGGCGATCTCCTCGGGGTCGAGTCTCCGTAGCGCAAGAAGAGCGCGGGACAGGAGAAGGGAGGCGGGCGGTGCGTGGTCGTGTCCCGGACCGCCCCGGGCAGCGGGCATCGATTCCCGGTCGATTCCTCCGAACAGTTCCCGGACATCCCGCGGGGAAAGCCCCTGCGCCGCCCTGCCCAAAACCTCCCCGACCGCCGCTCCGAGCAGTGCCCCCCGGCAGCGGTCCCGGTAGTCGATCTCCTCCACGAATGCGAGCGGCGACGTCTCCCCCCTCGACATGTAGGAGGGAACCTTCCCCCTCCGGACGAGAAACTGGTAGATCGCCTCGGGCTCCTTCTCGAACAGGAGCGGCTGGTCCGCCTCCCTTCGCGCGATGCGGGAGATCTTCCTTTCCGCCTGGAGGGCGAGCGCGCGTGCCATCTCCCAGAAATCGTCGTTCCCCTCGAGAGGGATCTTCGGGAGGGATTGCTGCAGGCTCGATGCGATCTCCTCCGGAACGTCGGCCAGAAGACCGGTTTGCGCCCCGGTCGTGTCGGTCGGGTGTGCCCGGCTGCCGACCGCCTTCGTTTCCTTCCTCTCCGATGGGGCTGCTTCCGTCTTCCCTCCTGCCTCAAGATTCCCGGGCGCTATATCCGGGGAAGGGGCTCTCCGTTCCGGGTATCCCCCGAAATGGAACTCCATTACTTTGTGTACCTGCGAGGGGGAGAAACGGAATGCCTGGAGGATGTTCAATAGGGTTTCCGCCCGGGGGATCCTGCCGCCGTACACGACCTGCCGGAGCAATTCGTAGCTGTACCGGAAATCCTTCCTGTCTTCCGTGAATTTCCTGAGGGAGGAGTACCCGAGGGTAGCTATTCGTTTCCGCAATATTTTCGATAGATAATTCGTGTCGGGTTTATCCATTTGATCAATCCCTCCAGGGAAGGGGATCCTGCTGGAAAGATCATATTACAAATATAATTGTAATAAAACAAAAAAATATTTTAGATAAAAAACAAATTTTGTAGAATAACAAAGCAGATTGTAACTGGTTTGGTTTCCCTAAAGGGACTCGGCGATGTACTCCGCGATGTCCTTCGCCTGGACCGAGTCTTCGAGGTTGTGGAACTTGATGGCGTCGTCGAACATGGTGAGGCAATAAGGACAGGAAGAGCCCGTCGCGTTGGCCCCGGTGCGCATCAGCTGATCGAACCGGATATGGTTGATCCTCTTCCCCGGGACCTCGAGCCACATCCCCCCCCCGCCCGCTCCGCAGCAGAACCCCTTCTCCCTGCTCTGCAGGGGTTCGTTGACGGTGATCCCCGGAACCGATTGAAGCGCGCTGCGCGGAGCGTCGTAGAGGTCGTTGTGCCTGCCGAGATAGCAGGAGTCGTGAAACGCCACCAGCCGGTTGATCGGTTTGGACGGAACGATCCTCCCCTGGGAGATGAGGTCACGGAGAAAGACCGCGTGGTGCTGTACCTCGACGTTCACCCCGAACTGCGGATACTCGTTGCGGAACGTATTGAAGCAGTGAGGGCACTGGGTGATGACCTTTTTCACGTTGTAGGAGGAGAAGACCTCCTTGACCGCCTCCACCATTCCCAGCTGGAAGAGCCCCTCCTCGCCGAGACGTCGCGCGGACTCCCCGCAGCACATCTCCTCGAGACCCAGGATGGCGAAGTCGACCCCGGCCCGGTTCAGCAGCGAAACGACCGTGCGCGTCACCTTCTGGTTGCGCGGGTCGTACGCCCCGGCGCATCCCACCCAGTAAAGATATTCGAACTCCTTCCTGTCGGACGCGAGGGGGACGGCGAGCCCGCCGGCCCACAGGATCCTGTCGTCCTGGGGAAGTCCCCAGGGGTTCCCGGTGTCCCCCATTTTCCGGAGGGTGGTGCGGGCCGAGTCTGGGATCCTGGCGCCCGCGACGTAGCCCCGGCGGACGTCGACGATCATGTCGATATGCTCGATCAGCACGGGGCACGCCTGCATGCAGGCGCGGCACGTCGTGCACGCCCAGATCTCGTCCGGGATGAGGACGCCCGAGGTAAAGGCCGGCGTGACGGCTTTCCCCGTCTTCTTGTCGAGGTCGGCCGCCGAGGGGACGAGACGGAAGAAAAGGTCCCGGCTCATCTGCTCCCTGGTTTTCAGGACCACATCCCGGGGGGACAGCGCCATCTCGGCTGCGAACGCGGGGCACTCGTCCTGGCACCGGCCGCACCGCGTGCAGGCATCCGAGGAGAGGAGCTGTTTCCACGAGAAGTCCTCCACGTCCACGACGCCGGGTTTCTCCTCCTCCTCGATGTTCGGAACCGGCTGGAGCGCCCCCTTGGGGCGGGACGTCCGCAAGAAGATGGTTACGGGTCCGGCGCCGAGGTGGAACATCTTGGAGAAGGGGATCGACGCGAGAAATCCGAACGCGAGGAGGAGGTGCGTCCACCAGAGCCCCTGGTGGAGAGACAGCAGGTGATCCAGGGGCGTCCCCTCGAAGAAGGGAGCGATCGCGTTGCTCACGTAGGACACCGGCGCCGCGGCGGGCCGAGTGGCCGCGATCCGGACCGCCTCGACCAGAAATCCCGTCGCCCCGACCGCGCCGATCAGCAGGAGCTGGAGGTGGTCGTCCCCGTCGGCGGTGAGCCCTTTCGGCCGGAAGACGGCCCTGCGAACCAGGGCGACGAAGACTCCCGCGAGGAGAAGAAGGCCGAACGTGTTGGCGAAGAGTTTGAAGGCGATGTAGAAAGGGCCGTCCAGAATCCGGATGCCGAGGTCGTACTCGACCGCGACAAGGCAGGTGGCGACGAACAGGACGATGAATGCGGAGTAGATGGCGAGATGCATCAGCCCGCCGATCTTCCTCTCGAGCACCTTCTGTTGGCCCAGGCCGATCTTCAAAACATCCAGGGTGCGGGCCCACAGGTCGTCCAGCCGGTTTTCCCGTTCCACCCTTCCCGTGCGGTATACCCGGATCCGCTCGTACAGCCCCCAGGCGAAGATGATAAACACAACCCCGAGCAGGGAATACATGACGACAGCCGCCAGGTGGGGGAGATTCCACATGATTTCCCGGCCGACGGTTTTCATGAGAGGGCTCCTTCTCAAGGGTTCGGCCGTTATTACTATCAGAACGGCGCATGCGCCGTAAAGACAAATCTTCCTCCTCCGCCAGAGCTGTTTTTGGCTATACTGGAAGATATTTCCCGCAGGGAGACTTTGGGCATGGCGGTGCGTTGGACGGAGGACCTGTTCGTCGGGGTGGAGATCATCGACACCCAGCACAAGGAGCTGTTCGCAATGGCCGACTCCCTGCTGGAGGCTGTCGAGAAGGGGGGTGGCCGAGGCGAGGTGACGAGGACGGTCGCCTTTCTCGAGGAGTACGTGGAGAACCACTTCCAGATGGAAGAGACGTACATGAAGCGGTTCAACTATCCGGACTACCCCCATCACAAGATCGAGCACACGACCTTCATCAACGATTTCTACGACCTCCGGCAGGAACTCGACAACGACGGGGTGACCCCCGAGCTAACGGTCCGTCTCGCGGACCGGGTCGCCGACTGGCTCGTCAGCCACATCGGCCGCATGGACAAGGCCCTGGGGGCCTTCCTGAGAGAGCGCAAATAGGGGCGCATCCGGGGCCGCACCCGGCGGGTGTGGTAAACTGAACCGATGGACAAACAGGCGCTTTCCGCGCTCCGGGAGGTTTTCGGGGAGCGGCTCGATACATCCCGCGAACAGTGCATCTGCTACTCGTACGACGCCACGGGGAAGATGTTCCTCCCCGATGCCGTCGCTTTCCCGACCAGCGCCGACGAGGTCCGCCGGACCATTCTCTTGGCGAACGAACGCCTTTTCCCCGTGATCCCCCGGGGGGCCGGTTCCGGGTTTTCCGGCGGGTCGGTCCCCGTGCAGGGGGGGCTGGTCCTGTCGATGGAGCGGATGGACCGCATCCTCTCGATCGACGAGGAAAACCTCGTCGCGGTCGTCGAGCCCGGCGTGGTGACCGAGACCCTGAAAGAAGAGGCGAGAAAACGGGGGCTCTTCTACCCCCCCGACCCCGCTTCCCTCAAGTTCTGCACGATCGGGGGCAATATCGCCGAGTGCTCGGGAGGGATGTGCGCGGTCAAGTACGGGGTCACAAGGGATTACGTCCTGGGACTCGAGGCGGTTCTCGGCACGGGGGAGCTCGTCCGGACGGGGGTCGTCACCGTGAAAGGGGTGGTCGGGTACGATCTCACGCGGATGCTCGTCGGATCCGAGGGGACGCTGGGGATCGTCACGAAGGCTGTCCTGAAGCTCATCCCCCATCCCGAGACGATCGCGACGATCCTGGCCTTCTTTCGCAGCAATCACGACGGGTCGAATGCGGTGGTGGGGATCATCGGGGAACGGATCACTCCCTGTGCCCTGGAGCTGATGGACCGGACGGCGATCGATTGCGTGCGCGAGAACGCCGGCCTGCCCGTCCCCGCGGAGGCCGGCTGCGCCCTCCTCATCGAGGTGGACGGGCCGAAGGAATCCGTATCCGCGGAAGCGGAGAGGGTGGATCAGGCGTGCCGGCGGTACGGGGCGATCGAGGTCGGCCGGGCGGCGGATGCGGAAGGGAGGGAGCGGCTGTGGACGCTCCGGAGGTCGATCTCCCCGGCCCTCCGCCAGGTAAACCCCGTGAAGATCAACGAGGACATCGTCGTTCCCCGCTCGCGTCTCCCCGAGATGCTGGCGTTCCTCGCGGACCTCGCTTACCGCCAAAACATCAAGATCGTCAACTTCGGCCACGCGGGGGACGGGAACGTCCACGTGAACGTGATGATCTCCGGGACGGACGAGGACGAGCGGCGCCGGGCGGACGAGGCGGTCGCCGAGGTGTTCCGCAAGACCGTGGCGCTCGGGGGAACGATCTCGGGGGAGCACGGCATCGGGATCGCCAAGGCGCCCTTCCTCGAGATGGAGGTCGGCCCGCTGGGCGTCTCCGTGATGAAGCGGCTGAAGACATGCTTCGACCCGAACGGGATCCTCAACCCGGGGAAGATCTTCGTGGAAGAAGGGATGGCGCGGCGGTGAAGCGCGAAGACCTTGCCGCGCTGACGGCCGCCTGCGCGAAGTGTGGAACGTGCCGGACGGTCTGCACCCTTTACCCGGAGAGGAAGGCGGAGATCGCGGTGGCGCGGGGGAAGGTCGTTCTCGTGGAGGCCGCGGCCTCCGGCCTCGACGGGGACGCGGAAGCCCTGCAGGAAGCCCTGTCCGACTGCCTGCTCTGCGGCCGGTGCGAGCGGGCGTGTCCCAACCAGGTGTCGGTGGAAGAGATCGTCATGAAGGGGCGGGGCGCCCTCGCGGAGGAGCTGGGCATCCCCGCGTGGAAGCAGGTGGTCTTCGGGAAGGTGATGCCGTCCGCCGGCGGGAAAACGGCGGCGCGCGCGGCGGCGGCGGCTTCGCAGAAGCTCTTCCTGCGCAAGGTGCCCACCGAAAGCGGCCTCCACTACCGGTTTCCGTCGGCGTTCGGCCTCTCGGGCCGGACCGTCCCGGCACTGCCGGGGGAAAGCTTCCTGGGCTCGCTCCCCCGCGGCGAGGCGGTCCGCGGCGAGGTGATCCTGTTCGT
The DNA here is from genome assembly GCA_003513855.1 of Deltaproteobacteria bacterium. Classification (GTDB taxonomy): domain Bacteria; phylum Desulfobacterota; class Deferrimicrobia; order Deferrimicrobiales; family Deferrimicrobiaceae; genus CSP1-8. Next base: position 12,508 of record DOTC01000082.1, read on the forward strand.
CGGCTGCGTGTTCGACCACGTCTTCCCCCGGGTGGGCCGGGCCGCCTACGAGACGCTGCGTCTCTCGGGGAAAGGGATTTCCGTGTTCCGCGACGCCCCTTGCTGCGGACTTCCCGCGCTGGTGGCGGGGGACCGGCCGTCGGCCCTGCGGTGCGTCGAGGAGAACGTGCGGCGCCTCTCGGACGCTTCGCCGGAGCGGATCGTCTTCCCGTGCGGATCCTGTCTCGTCATGTTCCGGCGGAACATGCTTTCCCTCCTCCCGAAGGAGCACCCCCTGTACGGGGATGCCGTCCGGGTGGCGGACCGGTGCGAGGACTACGCGAGCTTCCTTCTCGAAACGGGCGTGCTCTCCCGGCTCCCCGACCTCCCGAAAAGCGAGAGGCCCGGCCGGATCGGGTACCACGACCCCTGCCATCTCTCCGGGACGCTCGGCAAGGGCGGGGAGGGGCGCGAGGTTCTGCGCAGGGCGGTCGGAGACTCCTTTGGCGAGATGAAGGGCGCGGATCTGTGCTGCGGGTACGGGGGGACGTTCAACATCCGGGACTACCCCACGTCCGCGAAGATCGGGCAAAACAAGGTTTCCGTCGCGGCGGAAGGAGGGACCGCCGTGATCGCCACCGCCTGTTCCGGCTGCATCTTCCAGATGCGGGACATGGCTGCCCGCACCGACCCGTCCCTTCGGGTCGTCCACATCGCGGAGCTTGTTTCCCAAGCATTTTCGACTCGTTGACATCCCGCCACGCGGGATGGTATGAAACTGCATTACCGCTTCGCACATTGCCTTAGGAGGGGGAAGGCATGTCTCTTCGGGAGATGTTCGACGAACTCCGCAAAAAGAGGGCCCTGGCGCTGGAAGGGGGCGGGAAGAAACGGATCGAGACGCAGCACGCGCAAGGGAAACTCACGGCCCGGGAGCGGATCCAGCTTCTCCTCGACCCGAATTCGTTCGTGGAGCTCGACCAGTTCGTACAGCACCGGTGCGCGGATTTCGAGATGGAGAAGTATCTGGGGGACGGCGTCGTCACCGGGTACGGCCAGGTAAACGGCCGTCTCGTCTATGTTTTCGCGCAGGATTTCACCGTCTTCGGCGGGTCCCTCTCCGAGACGTACGCCGAGAAGATCTGCAAGATCATGGACCACGCGGCGCGCAACGGCGCGCCGTTCATCGGGCTCAACGATTCCGGCGGGGCAAGGATCCAGGAAGGGGTCCACAGCCTGGCCGGTTATGCGTTCATCTTCCTGCGCAACACCCTGTACTCCGGCGTCATCCCCCAGATCTCCGCCATCATGGGGCCGTGTGCGGGGGGAGCGGTGTACTCCCCGGCGATCACCGACTTCATCCTGATGGTGAAGAACACGTCCTACATGTTCGTGACCGGCCCCGACGTCATCAAGACCGTGACCCACGAGGAGGTGACCAAGGAGGATCTGGGGGGAGCGATGTCGCACAACGAGCGCAGCGGCGTGGCGCACTTCGCCGCCGAGGACGAGAAGGAGTGCCTGTTCATGATCCGCGAGCTCCTCTCCTTCCTCCCCCAGAACAACATGGAGGATCCTCCGCTCGTCACTCCCAAGGACTCCCCCGACCGGATGGACGAGAGTCTCAACCAGATCGTTCCCGACATCCCGACGAAGCCGTACGACATCCGGGACGTCATCAAGAAAGTCGTGGACGACGGCTACTTCTTCGAGGTCCAGGAGCATTACGCCAGGAACATCGTCATCGGGTTCGCGAGGATGAACGGCCGGACCGTCGGGATCACCGCCAACCAGCCCGCGGTCCTGGCCGGGTGCCTCGACATCAATTCGTCCATCAAGGGGGCGCGCTTCGTCCGCTTCTGCGACNNTACGGCGGCGCGTACGACGTCATGGCCTCCAAGCACATCCGGGCGGACGTGAACTTCGCCTACCCGACCGCCGAGATCGCCGTGATGGGCCCGGACGGGGCGGTCAACATCATCTTCCGGAAGGAGCTCGTCAAGTCGGACAACCCGGAGAAGACCAAGGCGGAACTCGTCGCCGACTACCGCGCCCGGTTCGCCTCGCCCTACAAGGCGGCCGAACTCGGGTTCATCGACGAGGTCATCATGCCGGAAGAGACCCGTCCCAAGGTCATCAAGGCATTCGAGATGCTGAAAAACAAGCGTGACTCCAACCCGCCGCGCAAGCACGGCAACATTCCCCTGTAGGAGGCCGGCCGTGTTCAAGAAAATCCTGATCGCCAACCGGGGAGAGATCGCCGTACGGGTGGAGCGGGCCTGCCAGGAGATGGGAATCCGGACCGTGGCGGTTTACTCCGAGGTGGATCGGCACGCGCTCCACGTCCGGTGCGCGGACGAGGCGTATCTGATCGGACCTCCCCCCGCCACCGAGTCGTACCTGGTCATCGACAAGATCATCCACGCCGCGAAGCAAAGCGGCGCGGAAGCGATCCACCCCGGGTACGGGTTCCTCGCCGAAAATCCGTTGTTTGCCGAGCGGTGCGAGGTGGAAAAGATCCAGCTGATCGGACCTTCCGCCCACTCGATGCGGACGATGGGGTCGAAGACGCTCGCCCGGAAAACGGTGCAGGCGGCGGGGGTGCCGCTGGTCCCCGGCACGGTCGAGCCGGTCGCGACCGAGGAGGAAGTCCTCCGGATCTCGAAACAGATCGGGTTTCCGGTGATGCTCAAGGCCACCGCGGGCGGCGGGGGGAAGGGGCTGCGCCTGGTGAGAGCCGAGGAGGACCTGCGCTCCTCGCTGCGGATGGCGAAGTCGGAGGCGAAGTCCGCCTTCAGCGACGATTCGGTCTACATCGAGAAGTACATCGAGAACCCCCGGCACGTGGAGATCCAGATCCTGGGCGACCGGCACGGGAACTACGTCCACCTGTGCGAGCGGGAGTGCTCGATCCAGCGCCGNNCAGGTCGAGCACCCGATCACCGAGATGGTGACCGGCGTCGACATCGTCAAGGAGCAGATCCGGATCGCCGCGGGGGAGAAGCTCTCCCTCCGGCAGGAGGAGATCAAGCAGACCGGCCACGCGATCGAATGCCGGGTCTACGCCGAGGATCCCGACAACAACTTCATGCCGTGCCCCGGCCTCATCACCTCGCTTCGGACGCCGGGAGGCCCCGGCGTGCGGGACGACTCGGGGGTCTTCGAGGGGTTCGAGATCCCCATCTACTACGACCCGATCATCTCGAAGCTGGTCGTCTGGGGGAAGGACCGCCAGGAAGCCGTCGCCCGAATGAAGCGGGCGCTCAACGAATACGTCGTGACGGGGGTCAAGACGTCGATCCCGTTCCACATCCGGGTGATGAACAACCGGCACTTCCTCGACGGGGACTTCGACACGAACTTCATCGACAAGGTGTTTTTCCGGGAGGAGAGCGAGCGGGAGCTCCCGCACTTCGAGGTTGCCGTGATCGCCGGGGCGATCCAGCTCTTCCTCGACGAGAGAAAACGGGCGATCTCGCAGCGAGGTCCCGGGACGGGGGAGCCGGCCTCGATGTGGAAGTATGCCGGCCGTCCCGGCATGCCGAAAATCCTGTAGGAGCGGGCCATGAACTACGTTGCCACGATCGGGGACCGGGAGGTCAAGATCACGGTGGAGGAGGTCGGGGTCGCCCGGTACATGGTGAGGGGTGACGGAAAGGAGTACCTGGTCGACGCCCACCANNGTGGTCGAGGCGATGAAGATGGAAAACGAGCTGAAATCCGCCATTGCGGGCAAGGTCAAGGAGATCTTCGTCCAGGAAGGCGAGGTTGTCGAGTCGGGGGCGAAGCTGCTCCTGGTGGAATAGGGAGGAAGGGATGCCGGGGCGGAAGGGAAAGGCGGCGGGGATTTCCCGCGTCAGTGCGGCGAAAGACCGGTGGGAGAGGCAGGTCCTTTCCCCGGTGATGGCGAAGTCCCCCGAGCGGCGGAAGCGGTTCGAGAGCACCTCCGGGGAGACGGTCGAGCGGCTGTACACCCCGCGGGACCGGGAGGGGTTCGACTACCTGAGGGACGCGGGATTCCCGGGGGAGTACCCCTTCACGCGGGGCGTGCAGCCGACGATGTACCGGGGACGGTTTTGGACGATGCGGCAGTACGCGGGGTTCGGCGACGCCCGCGAGTCGAACCGGCGGTACCGCTACCTGCTCGAGCAGGGGCAGACGGGCCTGTCGGTGGCGTTCGATCTTCCCACCCAGATGGGGTACGACTCGGACAACGCCTTCGCGTCGGGGGAGGTGGGGAAGGTCGGCGTCGCGATCGACTC
>DOTC01000018.1 GCA_003513855.1 Deltaproteobacteria bacterium
GCAGTTCCTCGAGACGTTCAAGGAATATCCGCCGAGCGCACCCCCCTCGAGCTTTGGCGTCGAGGATGCGCTGAAGGCCCTCGAGCAGGGGTATCGCGGGGCCGGGAAGTAGGCGAAGAACGACGGGAAGTTCGTATTCGTGCACACCGGCAACTTCGCCGGAATGGGCGAGCTGTTCGTGAACGGCAAGAGCGTCGGGAAAGTGGATATGTGGATCTATCCCCCGGGGGGGGAGGGGATTTTCGGAGTGGGTGAATAAACTATCCGTTTATCTGGGGGAAACCTGCGCATATGAACCGGACCACTTGGGAGGGGGTCGCGGATTGATATCCGGCCATGAAGCGGTGATAATTTGATGGCACCGATGGTGGAGGTATTCGTGATGAGACGAACGGGAGATCGAGGGACAAAAGCGCGGTGAGCCTCCGGCAGAAATTGAGGGATGAGATCAGAGCGGTCGCGCTTGCAACGCTCTACTTTGCCACGTGGATTGGCTTGCTGGTGCTTCTTAAGACACTCATCCTCGCGGAATACCGAATCGAATTTCATGGATTGTCCGCAGCGTTGGTCGGCGCACTCGTTCTCGCCAAGGTCGTCCTCGTGCTGGAACATGTTCCGCTGGGAAAGTGGGTCAGGACCCGTCCAGCGCTGATCGAGGTCGCCTTGCGCACGGCCTTGTACGCCTTTGGGGTGTTCGTTGTGCTGCTTTTAGAGAAGGCTTTCGAAGGACGGCGCGAGCATGGCGGTTTTGGCTCCTCACTGATGGCAGTGTTCCGGCACGCGGAAGATCACCACGTCTGGGCCAACACGATCTGTCTGTCCAGCGCGTTGCTGGGGTATAACGCCCTCTCTGTTGTCCGGCGACACCTTGGGGAAGGAGAACTGATCCGGCTGTTCTTGTCTCCCCTTCCGGAGGAGAAGGGGCCAAAGCACTCGGGGTCCCCTGCGCCGTCTAAGCAAAGGAGGTAGATAGGGCATGAAAAGCTCCCCTGTCATCACAGTAGCAGGTCTGTCGCCCTCCTGAACCTGCCCACGTTTTGGGTCAACTGGACGAGGGGATTTTTACCGGAGGACGTACAGACCGCAAACCCCGTGTAAACATCTTGCTTTTTCGATGGGTTCATTCGAATCGCCGGTCGTGACGCTGGGAGCGAGTACAATCAGCCCTTGACGACGTTGACCGGCGCCCCCGCGATGAAGCGGGCGAGATTTTCCACCGCGATGTCCATCAGTCGCTGGCGTGATTCCCTGGGCGCCCAGGCGATGTGCGGGGTGATGATGCAGCGCTCCGCCTTGAGCAAGGGATTGTCCTCCTTGATGGGCTCGCTCGACACGACATCGAGTCCCGCCCCGCCGATCTTGCCGCTCTCGAGCCCTTCGTAGAGATCCTGCTCCACGATGAGAGGGCCGCGAGAGGTGTTTATGATGAACACGCCGTCCCTCATCTTGGCGATGTTCGCCTTGTTGATAATCCCCTGGGTGGAAGGGAGGAGCGGGCAGTGCAGCGAGATTACGTCCGAGGAGGAGAGCAGGGTGTCCAGGTCGACGTAGCGGCAAGTTTCGCTCTCGATCCCCGGGACTTCGTACTCGTCATGCGCAAGAATTCTCATGCCCAAGGCCTGGGCGATCCTGGCGGTCGCTTGGCCGATGCGGCCGAATCCGATGATGCCCATGGTCTTGCTCGCGAGTTCGACAAGGGGGAATTTCCAGTAGCACCAGTCCGCGCTGTTCTGCCACTCGCCTGCGAACACCGAATCAGAGTGCGCCCCGACGTGGTAACAGAGTTCCAGGAGAAGGGCAATGGCCATCTGAGCCACAGCGGCCGTGCCATAGGTGGGGATGTTGGAGACCACGATGCCCCGTTCCACGCAGGCGGCGATGTCGACGACGTTGTAACCGGTCGCGAGCACGCCGATGTAGCGGATGGAGGGGCAGGCCTCGATGGCGGCCCTGTCCAGCGGCGTCTTGTTGATGATCACCGCCTCGGCCGAGCCGATGCGCTCCACGACCTTGTCGACGGGCGTCCGGTCATAGACGGTGAGCGAGCCAAGCGCCTCGAATCCGCTCCAGCTAAGGTCGCCGGGATTTTCGGTGTATCCGTCGAGGATCACGATATTCATAGACTCTCCTTGTGCAGATTTTGGGTGGCAAGGCCGCGCATGGCCCTCGCGCTTGGGCGGTACCTTCGGGGGTGTTCCTCCCGGTTATGAGATTGAACCAGGTACCGATGGTCGTTCTGGTCACTCCTTGATCCGGGTCGAATCCCGCGTCCTTCGCGGTTCGACAATGAGCGAGTGCGCGTTGAGGGCAGAGGCCGCGAATCCGTTCTTGTCGCGGTGCGATTCGACGATTGTCGCGGCCAGGGAACGCCGGATAGGAACCATCTTAACCGAATCTTGCCACCTTATTTGCAAATTGATGGCGGGATTTTCGTTAGTCCAGCCTACGGACCGCAAACCCCGTGCAAACGAAGGCCGTTTTCGGGGTCTGGAAGGGTTTTGGCGGATACCTTTAAGGAGAGATACTCCTTGTCACCATTGCGGCACACCGGCCCCATCCGTCTTCACGAGGTAGGCGTCGACGCCCCCCGCGCCCATGGATGTGATGGATCCCGCCGCGATGAACCCGCCGTCCGAAGTCTGACGAACCGAGCGGCCGACCTCGCTTCCGGTTCCGCCGAAAGATTGTTCCCAGAGGAGGGTTCCGGCGGCACTCACCTTGGCCAAATAGACGTCGAACCCGTGGTTGGCACCGCCGCCCGATCCCGCACCGGCAAGGATATAACCGTTGTCCGATGCCTGCTGGATCGAAAAGCCGATGTCGCCGCCAGGACTGCCGAAGGTGTTATCCCATGAAATCGTCCCGCCAGAGGTTGTTTTCGCAACATACGCGTCTCCGGTAGGTACAGGGTCTGCCCCCCTCCTGCTGGACTGGTTCCGGTAGCCCCGACGACGATGTATCCGCCGTCGGCGGTCTGCTGCACCGCATATCCCATGGAATTTGGGTAAGAAGATCCCCCGCTCGAAACGGTCCCGACAACCGTCTCCCACGCAAGAGTCAGATCGGCGCTCAGCTTCCGGAGCGTCAACTCTCCCGAGAAATCCGGCGGAAGCCAAAATGCTGAATTGGGCAGATTGCCGGAGATCTCATTGTCGACGCCGGTCACGATATACCCGCCATCGGAGGTCTGCTGGATGGAAAACGCGTAATCGTGGCCGGAATACCCGAACGTCTTCTCCCGGAGCACGTTGCCGGAAGCATCGGTTTTCACCACCCAGGCGTCATAACCGCCCGCTCCCTGGGAATCGGTGAATCCCGCGAAAATGTAGCCGCCATCGGAGGTCTGCTGCACCGACCAGGCGTAATCGTTCCCGGCGCCACCGTAGGTTCTGCCGGGAATCGATGGGCTCACGGAACCGCCCCCTCCTCCTCCTCCGCATCCGGCAAAGGTAACTACCGCTACCGCTGCTATCACGATTAGGCCAACGCTCCGATTCATCCCCGATCTCCTTCAGGAGCAGTCAGGCCGATACCGGATTGACAATTCATGGGAGAGAATGACTCCCGGATATTCTGAAGTCAATTTAATAATTCCATGATGTCTGCCGGGAAAGAAACCGCTGCTGGTGGTTGGGCCCAATCCCGCACGGACCGCAAACCCCGCGCAAACAGCCACCATTCTCGGGCGGAAAACGTAGTTTCCCTGAGGGGGTGTTGACGCCGGAAATCCTATTCCATATGATGATTTGTCTCTCATGTGCGCCCTTAGCTTAAGCTCATAGAGCACTTGACCACGAACGGTTGATGCCCCTTGCGAGGGGCCAACCTCCCTGGAAGGAGAAGAAGATGGTGAACCGATTCCTCGCCTTGATGGCGGCCGTGGCCTTCAGCGCCATAGCATCGAGTGCGCAAGCCTTCGATCATCCGGGGCACATGGTGACCGCGAACATCGCATTTGCCGAAATCGAGCGGGCGCGTCCCGATCTGATCGAGAAAATGGGACTGCTCTTCCTGGCCCACCCCCAAACCGCCCCCTTCTGGGTGGCGGCGGGAGAGGCCAAGGGCACGGAACGCGTGCGGCGCATGTTCCTCGAAGGCGCACGCTGGGCGGACGACAACAAATTCAGGCCGGATGATCGTCTGACCTGGCATTCGGCGCGCTGGGCCGTTGTCGCGAAGGATGCTCCGCCGGAAGCAAAAGCGGCGGTGGAGGCGCGCGGTGGCAAGCCAGCCGGCCAGGCCATCGAGGCGCTGGAGTTGAATTTCGGCACGGTGGCGAATCCTGAATCCTCGCCTGCCGAGCGCGCGCTCGCGTTGGGCTGGGTGCTTCACATCATGGGCGACATCCACCAACCCATGCATGTGAGTGACCTCTTTTCGGAGGACTTTCCGACGGGCAACGGGGCCGGATCGATGAGTTACGTGATGGACCCGGTCACTCAGACTCCAATAACGTTACACATCCTTTGGGACAGCAATAACCTTCGTACTCCGTCGCTGGAGGAGGTCGACCGGGCCACGCAGGCATACATGAAGAAACATCCGCGTTCTTCGTTCCCGGAACTCGAGAAACATCCGCTCAGCGAGCCGGAGTTCTTCAAGAAATGGGCACTGGAGAGTCATCAGGTTGCCAAGGACTGGGCCTTCGACCTCAAGACACTCCCCGATCCGAACAAGGACCAGCCTGCCGAGAAGCTTGTCGAGGGCATGGTCAAATTCATCCTCTATGGGATTTCACCGGTCAAAGAAGCGCCGGAGCTGCCGGCTGGATACTGGGAGAAACTGCAGGCCACGACGGAACGGCGCCTGACGCTGGCCGGTTACCGGATCGCAGACCTGCTCCTTTCGGCGGCCGATCAAATCGAAGCGCAAAGAAAGTTCGTCGGGTATTGATTGGAACAGCCCCAGCCCTGATGGAGATTTTCTCTGGCCACAAAGGTCTTAGAGGGGAAATAATTATTCGATATTAAAAGGGAAAGGTGTCTAACCATGAAGAATCCTGCCTATAAATACTACACAAGTTTCCTGTTCGTTTTTTTGATCGGACTATCGATGCTGGTTTTTGGTTCCTGTACTCACAAAGAACAGGGCAAGACGGATAAAGCACCCATCCCTGGCCAGAGTCTTGGTATGGTCTCTGTGCCGAACCTGCGCGACGCAGGGGGGTACAAGACCGGCGACGGCAAGACCGTGGCAGCGGGGCTCGTGTACCGCTCCAACCAGCTCAGCGGGATCAGTCCGGGCGACATGGAAAAGCTGGCCAATCTCAAGCTCAAGAATGCCTTCGATCTGCGCACCGCCGAAGAGCGGGAAAAACGCCCGGAGGAACTGCCGCCCGGCGTCAACTACGTCGTGCTGGACGTGCTGTCCGACTCGCCGCAGGCGGGGCCGGCCCAGCTGGAAAAACTCATGCAGGATCCCAAAGGGGCGAACGCCGCCCTCGGCGGCGGCAAGGTGGAAGCGGGATTTCAGAAGTCATACCGGGAATTTGTCTCCTTGCCGAGCGCGAAGCGGGAATTCCGCAAGCTCTTCCTCGCTCTTGGCGACAAGGAGCAGCTGCCCGCGCTCTTCCATTGCACGACCGGCAAGGACCGGACCGGATGGGCCGCCGCCGCCTTCCTGACCCTGATGGGGGTACCGCAGGAGACGGTCGTGGAGGATTACCTGCGCAGCAACGACTACATCCTCCCGGCGTACCAGAAGGCGATCGACGCCTTTGTCGCGGGCGGCGGAGACCCGGAAATTCCCAAGGCGGTCCTGGGGGTGAAGAAGGAGTACCTCGACGCCGCCTTCGACGAGATGCAGACGAAGTACGGCAGCATCGAGAAGTACTTTTCCGAAGGGCTGGACATCGATGCGGCCCAGCAGAAAGCCTTGCGGGATTTGTACCTCGGGAGGAAATAGATGAGCCTGTAACCTGACTTCCCGATTGGGTAGGTGGACGGAGAAGGGTTACGTCATTTCACCCGAACAGGTCGTGGGGAGCAGCATGAAGACGAAGTATGAAATGCGCCTGGGGAAGCCCGTGCTGGTGAGGCTCCCGGAGGTCGACTTCTTCGATGATAAGGCGGGCAAACCTGTCGGCATCCACTTGCACATCGGCAGAAGACCCATCGCGGCAAGGCGATCTAATTCGGCGTCCGGAATGTCGTCCAGAGTAGCCTGGCTGGCCCCCCGTGGTCGTTCCACAGGCATCTTAGTGAAAAAATCTTCCGAATGTTTCTTATCGGAGTTTGGATGAGAATGCGGTATGAGATGCAAACCCCGTGCAAACAACCCACATTTCCTGGGGAATATGGGGTTTCCGCAGGGAGTGGTTGACGCCGGAAACCCCTTTCGGTATGATGACTTTCCTCTCGTGCGTGCCCTTAGCTCAGCTGGATAGAGCACTTGACTACGAACTGTTGATGCACCCTCCCGCATCCCCACGTTTTTCAGCCGGTTAGGCCCTTCGCACGCAAACCCGGTGCAAACAACGCCATCTTGAGGGGTTGGTGGGTAAACCCGTGGGGGTTCGAGTCTCCCCTCCGTGGCAGAGGCA
>DOTC01000242.1 GCA_003513855.1 Deltaproteobacteria bacterium
CGTCAAGCAGGAGTCGGCCACCTACCTGGTCGGCGCGAGCAAGACGCAGACGGCCGAGGCGACCGTCGACGTCCGGGTCGTGGACGCCACGACCGGGCAGGTCATCTTCGCCGACAGCGGGACGGGGGTCCACGAGGAGAGCTCGACGCAGGTCCTGGGGATCGGAGGCGCCAAGGGATACGACGAGACCCTGGAGGGGAAGGCCCTGCGAGCGGCAATCTCCAAGTTCATCGACAACCTGATCCGCCGGATGGAGTCGCTTCCGTGGAGCGGAAAGGTGGCAGCCGTCGACGGGGAGGAGATCACCATCAATGCCGGGCGGAAGACCGGGCTGGTCATGGGGGACCGGCTCCGGGTCTTCGGCGAAGGGCGCGAGGTGATCGATCCCGACACGAAACTCTCCCTCGGACGGAAACCCGGCAGGGAGAAGGGGGAGATCGTCGTCTCGGACTTTTTCGGAGAGGACGCGGCGGTTTGCCGGAAGGTGAGCGGCGAAGGATTTGCCGTCAACGACATCGTCAGCCTGGCGAGATAGGAGGCAAGGGATGAGCTGGATTCGCATGGCGGGCGGCACGGACCATACGGCCGCCCTCGCCCTCGTTTTCCTGACCCTCCTGGCCTGCGGCGGGCTCGCCCTGGGGAGCGGCTGCTATCCCAAGGGGCAGGTCTACGGCGTGGAAAACGTCGGCGGCCTGGTCTTCGCGGTGAACCCGCCCGACGCGGAGGTCGTCCTGGACGGGATTTCCCAGGGGAAGGCGTCCGACTTCACGGAGGAGCGGTACCTGAAGGTGGAAAGCGGCCCGCACCGCCTGGAACTCCGGAGGGCGGGGTACGAGACGTATTCCCGCTCGATCTACGTGTCGAACGCGCTGCTGCGGGTGGAGACGACGCTGGTGGAGGGAGCTGCCCCCCCCGCTCCGGGAGGGTCCTGATCGCCTAAGGAGGCCCGCTCACTTCTTCCGCAAGGCCCCCCACCACGTTTGGAGACGCATCGCGATGACCTTCTCGTGGCCGGCCTCGGAGGGCTCGTAGTAGGTGCGCCTGCCCAGCGTCTCCGGGAAGTACTCCTCGGGGACGAACGCGTCCGCGAAATCATGCGGGTACTGGTATTTCTTCCCGTAGCCGAGCTCCCTCATCAGCCGCGTCGGAGCGTTCCGCAGATGCGTCGGCACCGCGTGACTTCCCCGGGACTTCGCATCCTCCATGGCGCGGGAAAAGGCAACATACACCCGGTTGCTTTTCGGCGCGGTGGCGAGGTAGACCGCCGCCTGCGCCAGCGCCAGCTCCCCCTCGGGGCTTCCGAGCGTCCGGTAGGCTTCCGCCGCCGCCAGTGTGACCGAAAGCGCCCCCGGCGCGGCGTTCCCCACGTCCTCGGAGGCGAAGCGGATCATCCGCCGGGCGATGTAGAGCGGGTTCTCCCCCGCGGCGAGCATCCTCGCCAGCCAGTACAGGGACGCGTCGGGGTCCGATCCCCGCAGGCTCTTGTGGAACGCGGAGATGAGGTTGTAGTGCTCCTCACCGTCCCTGTCGTAGAGGAGAGCTTTTGTCCTGAGCGCTTCTTCCGACACCGCCACGTCCACGGACGGAAGTCCCCGGTGCTCCGCGATCGTGACGGCCGCTTCCAGCGCGTTGAGCGCCACCCGCGCGTCGCCGTCGGAAATCTCCACGATATGGCGGAGGGCTTCCGGGGAGAGGAACTCCCCGGGCTTCCCGAGCCCGCGGTCCGGATCCGCAAGCCCGCGGAGAACGATGGCCTCCACGTCCTTCGCCGACAGGGGGTCGAGGACGAGGACACGGCACCGGGACAAAAGAGCGTTCCGGATCTCGAAGGAGGGGTTCTCCGTCGTCGTTCCGAACAGGGTGACGGTCCCGTCCTCCACGAAGGGGAGAAGGGCGTCCTGCTGGGCCTTGTTGAAGCGGTGGATCTCGTCGATGAACAGGATCGCCGGGCGGTCCCTGTCGGTGCGGACCCTCCGGAGTTCCGACAGGGCCTCCTTGATCTCCTTGATGCCTGCGAGGACCGCGGAATAGGGGAGGAAGACCGCCTGCGTCTCGGCGGCGATGATGCGGGCGAGCGTCGTCTTGCCCGAGCCGGGCGGGCCCCAGAAGATGAGGGATGGGAGCGGGCGCGAAGAGAGGACGGAGGAGAGGAATTTCCCCTCCCCCAGGATCGCCTCCTGGCCGACGAACCCGGCGAGGGTCCTCGGGCGCATCCGGTCCGCCAGGGGCGCGGAGCGGGAATCCGCGTCCTGCGCGCCTTCCGGGCGGCCGGGGAACAGCGGAGGTGGGTTGCCGAGAGCGGACATCTTCCTTCTCTTTTCCTTCCATTATAATATCCCTCACGGAAGGGTCAGGGATAGGACCATTTCCACGTGTGAGCCTCGAGGAGATCCCGATGGGTGATGTCGAGACGTTGATCGAACGATACGGCGATCAGCAGATCAGGGCGGAAAGGAAAGGGTACAGGGATGAGCACGGCGCGTTCATCCGGCATGGGACGACCACCTGTTGGCACCCGGACGGGCAGAAAAGCCGGATGGAGGAGTACGTGCACGGCAAGTTGCACGGTCGCAGGCTCGAATGGCACCGGAGTGGCGCGGTCAAGAGCGAAGGGGAGTACGAAGAAGGAAGGTTGCAGGGGAAATATCGGGAGTGGAAAGAGGATGGGGGACTGGTCAGGGAAGAGGAATATCGGAACGGGGAGAAGCACGGAGTGTGTTTTGACTATTACGAGGACGGTGCTATATTCACGGAATATCCGTACGTCAAAGGGAACCTCCACGGACCGGGGAAGCTCTGGCTCCGGGGCGGGATGAAGATCGCGGAAGTGGAATATGTCAACGGCGAGGAGGTCCCGGGAAGCCGGTGGATCGATGAAAAACTCAGGAAGGCTCTGGAGAAGCAAGGGGAATAAGACGTTCCCCGGACGGTCTGGTCGTCCCGTCCGGTTGTTCCTCCTTGCCTGCGTTTGTCTCTTTGCTTCCTGCGCCACGACGAAGGTGACGGAGGCGTGGAAAGATGATCAGTTCCGGGGGACGATCCGGAAGGTCGCCGTCCTCGGGGTATTCAAGGAGCCGGACACCCGGAAGATCTTCGAAGATGAATTCGCGGACCGCCTGAGGGCGCGCGGGGTGGAGGCGGTGGCAGGCCATAAATTCATTACCGACGCCGAACTGCCGGACAAGGACGTCGTCATCGGGAACATCAGGAACCTCGGGGCGGACACCATCATTGTGACGAGAATTGTGGATATGGAAACTGTGCAGACCACCGTTCCGGGACGATCCTATTTGGTCCCCCGGTATTACGGCTATTACGGGACGTATTACACCCACATCTATCGGCCGGGCACCATCGACCAGGAGGGGGTTGCCTACGCCGAAACGAATCTTTACAGCGTCGGCGATGAGAAGCTGATCTGGTCCGGACGCTCCAGCACGGAGCTTTCCGCCACCCGGTATGAGCTGATCCAGGCCTTCGTGAAAACCATGCTCGACAGGCTTGCGGACGACAAGCTGATCCGGTAACGCCTGCCGCCGGGCGAAATCCTGTTCGATGGCGAACGGGTCAACATAGCCCCTTTCTCTTTTCCTTCCGTTCCATTGTCTATCCTATTCGGGGAAAGCGTTGGTTTGATGGGATTTCAAGGGGATAGCAAGATGATTGAATGGGCATTCGGGGCATATTGGGACAGATTGGGAA
>DOTC01000141.1 GCA_003513855.1 Deltaproteobacteria bacterium
CTGGAAGGAAGGGGACAACCTGGTCACGTCGAATGTCGAGTACCCGTCCAACGTGTATCCCTGGCTCCGGCTCCGGACGCGCAACGTGGAGGTCCGGATGGTTCCCGCGCGCGAGGGGAGGGTGCGCAAGGAGGACCTGTTCGACGCCTGCGACGGGAAGACCCGCCTGATCACCCTCTCGTCCGTGGAATTTTCGAACGGATACCGGAACGACCTGGCGGGGATCGGGGAGTATTGCCAGAGGCACGGGATCTTCTTCTGTGTGGACGCGATCCAGTCCCTGGGCGTCCTCCCGATGGACGTGAAGTCCTTCGGCATCGACGCCCTCTCCGCGGACGGCCACAAATGGCTCCTGTCGCCGGAGGGGATCGGCGGCTTCTACATCTCCCGGGACGTCATGGAGATGGTCGAGCCGGTGATCCTCGGGTGGCACTCCGTGAAGAACCGGTTTGACTTCGAGAATTACGACTTCCGCCTTTCCCCCGACGCCCGGCGGTACGAACCGGGAAGCATGAACACGGTCGGCCTGTCGGCGTTCAACGCCTCGCTCGACCTGCTGCTGTCGCTTGGGGTCGACCGGATCTGGGAGCGCGTGCGCCGTCTCACGGAGCGGATCCGCGAACGGGCGGCGGAGGAGGGGTGCGTTCTGGTTTCCCCCGACCATCCCGAGGAGCGGTCGGGGATCGTCACGTTCCGCGTTCCGGAGGCGGACAACGCCGCCCTCTGGAGGGCCCTCCTGAACCGGAAGGCGGTCTGCTCCCACCGGGCCAAGGGGATCCGCGTCTCCCCGCACTTCTACAACACCCCGGAGGAGATCGACCGATTCTTCGCGATCCTGCGCGAGGAACGCTCCCGGCCATAATCGGGACCATCCGCACCATCCCGAATCCGGGATATCAGCGATTCGGGAATGCGCGGGCGATCCGAACGAGCCGCTCGCGGTCCAGGATCTCGATCATCCCGCCGGATATACGGACGAGACCCTGGCCGCGCAAGACATTGAGCTGCTTGTTGATGCTTTCCCGAGTCGCACCGATCATGGAAGCCAGATCTTTCTGTGTGATCTTCACTCCGATCCGGATCTGCCCCCCCTCCCGGGTGCCGTAGGTGTCTCCGAGGTAGAGGATTTTCTTTGCCAGGCGGGAAGTGATGTCGAGGAAGTTCCTCTCCGCGAGGAGCATGTCCGTGTCGCGGATTCTGGTTGCAAGGACCTCCAGGATTTTCTCGACGACATCAAAGCGGTTGCGCATGAGGGCCAGGAGATCTTTCCGATGCAGGCAGAGGGTTTCCGTCTTCTCAAGGGCCTGAACCGTGGCGGAGCGGGGTTTGCCGTCGAAAAGGGAGAGTTCGCCCAGAATCTCTCCCGCGCCGAGTATGGCCAGGATCAGTTCCTCCCCGGAAGAGGACGGGATCGTGACTTTCACCCGGCCGCGTTCGATGATGTGGAGGGATCCACCCTCGTCGCCCATGTGGAAGAGGACCTGGCCGCCGGGGTACAGCCGCCGGACGAGGCATTTTTCGAGGGATTCGAATTCGGAAGGCTCGAAGCCGGCGAACAGCGGGAACTTGTGCCGCAATTTTGCCTGAGACATGGTCCTCGAGCCCCGGGACGAAAAGAATGGACCCAGTGTAGGAAGCGTACCATCGCCTTCCGGGCCGGTCAATCTCGCCAAGGATATTTCACACTCCCGTCGTGAAGCACTTCATAACGGGTTCCCGGGCAAACGTCGTACGTTGGTCGGGAAGAAAACCGGAGGGAGAAAGGGGAAGGCGATATTGTTCTGTAAGATTCAGTGCGGCGGATTGTCAATGCAGGGACCAACCACGCTCCACGAAATAGGAGGATTTGCCATGCATACCCAGGTCAAGGGAACAAAAATGATGAGGTGGGCAGTGATTTTTGGGACGTTGCTTTTCCTGACGGTTTTTCTCGTACCAATCACCCAGGCGGCAGAACAGGCGGCAGAAAAGGTTGCAGTTAGAATCACCTACCATACGATAAAGGCGGAAACGAAGGAAGTGGGTGACGTCCCGGGCCATATCACCGGAGTCTCCCAACACGCCGGTTTGGGTTTTTTCACAAAGGGGCCTGGCAGCGGGGAAATCGCAACGCGGACGAGCACTTCTGTCTTTGACGTCGTGAAAGGGAAGGGAACCTTCACGACCGATATCGTTTATACATTTCGAGATGGATCCACGATCTCTGTCAAAGCCCTCGGTGCGACTACACCGGTAGACGGAGGGAAAAGGGGGGTGGAGGAAGGGACATACGAAGTTACCGGTGGAACGGGGAGGTTCGAAGGAATAAAAGGGAAGGGGACCTGGAAGGGGGAACGCCTTGGCCCCCGGGAAACCGGTGGTGATGGCTACGCCGACGTCACCGGCACTGCATGGAAGTAACGGCAACTTCTCAATAACGAAAGGGAACCCGGGGTAGCCCGGGTTCCCTTTTTTATTTTTATCGCCCCGAGTGGCTGATTTCCGGCTCACGGGGGTCCGGTCCACGATTGACAGGCTTACCTTGAAAGAATAAATTCATCTCACATCTTCGATCTGTTTTCCCTCGAAGCGATCGCACCTCCACACGCAATCGGGGAGGCTCGATGCGGGCAACCCAAAGGTAAATCGCTCTGTCCGCTGAACGCCGAAATCGGAAGCTTGCCGCGGTCCTTTGCGCCGACGCCGCAGGGTTCAGCCGTCTCATGGGGCTGGATGAGGCGGGGACCCTGACCACCCTGAAGGCCCATTTCCAGGTCATGCACGCATTCATCGGCAAGTTCCGGGGCCGCGTCGTGGCGGTTCACGGCGACAGCCTCCTCGCCGAGTTCGCCAGCGTAGTGGACGCCGTGCAGTGTGCCGTGGAGATCCAGAACGAGCTGAAAGGCCGAAACGATGAGCTTCCGGAAGCCTCCAGGATGCTCTTCCGGATCGGAATCAATCTCGGAGACGTGATCGAGGAAGAAGGGAATATCTATGGCGATGGAGTCAATGTCGCTACCCGCCTGGAGAGCCTGGCGGAAGGCGGAGGCATCTGCATTTCCCAAGGCGTTCATGACCACGTAAAGAACAAGCTGAGCGTCGGGTATCAGTCGCTGGGGGCGCACAGCGTCAAGAACATCGCCGAACCGGTACGGGTATATCGCGTCCTGCCCGGGCCGGGCGGATCCGGGGGAACGGTTGGCAAGGTCTGGTCCCGGCTCCAGCGATGGCAGATGTTGGCGTTGGTTCTCGCGGTTGCACTTCTGGCGGTGGTCGGCGGCCTGGCGGTCAAACATGTTGTGGACCAGCCCGGCTCCACGTTGCCGCTGCCGGACAAACCTTCCATNNGCCGTGCTTCCGTTCGAGAACATGACCGGCGATCCCAATCAGCAGTATTTCGCGGACGGGTTCACGGAACAGATCATCTCGTCGCTGGCCAAGATCTCCTCCCTGTTCGTCATTGCCCGGAACTCCTCGTTCACCTACAAGGGGAAGCCGGTGAAGGTCCAGCAGGTGAGCAGGGAGCTCGGGGTCCGGTATGTGCTGGAGGGCAGCATCCAGAAATCCGGCGACCGGGTGCGGATCAACGCCCAGCTGATCGATGCGGTCTCCGGGACGCACCTCTGGTCCGAGCATTACGACCGGGACCTGATGGAGATCTTCGGCCTTCAGGACGAGGTCATCCTGAACATCACTTCGGCGTTGTCCGTGAATCTGACCGCCGGCGAGCAGGCCCGCGTATGGGCGGAAGGCACGAAGAATCTCGAAGCCTACCTGAGATTCCTGCAGGGTCGCCAATATCTGCTCCAGGGGAACCGGGAGAGCGTTGCCCTGGCCCGGCGCATGGCGGAGGAAGCGATTGCCCTGGATCCCAAGTATGCAGACGCCTACGCCTTGTTGGGTGCGACCTACCATAATGACGTGTTTCTCGGCACGGGCCGCCCCGAGGAGTCGATCGCGAAGGCCATCGAATG
Source organism: Deltaproteobacteria bacterium (assembly GCA_003513855.1). Taxonomy (GTDB): domain Bacteria; phylum Desulfobacterota; class Deferrimicrobia; order Deferrimicrobiales; family Deferrimicrobiaceae; genus CSP1-8. Next base: position 3,954 of record DOTC01000141.1, read on the forward strand.
GACGCAGAAGGCGCTGGCCATGAACGGCTCGCTGGCCGATGCGCGCGGCAGGTTGGGCGTGCTCTACTCGTGGAGCGGGCGGTATGACGAAGGGATCGCCGAGGCGGAGCGGGGCGTGGAGCTCGATCCCAATTCGGCCGCTGCGAATTTTTTCCTGGCGCAGGTTCTCCGGTACGCCGGAAGATCGAAGGAGGCCATTCCGGTGATGCAAAAGGCATTGCGCCTGGAACCGATCGCCCCCGGCATCTTCGTTCAGAATCTGGCACTGGTCCATTTCCAGGCGGGAGATTGCAAGGAAGCCCTTGCAGTGTGCGATAGGGGGCTCCAGCGTGAGCGTGACAGTCTGAATTCCCACGCCATCAGGGCGGCCATCTATGGGTTCTGCGGCAGGGAAGAGGAGGCGCGGAAAGAAGCCGTCGAAGTCCTCAGGATCAATCCCAAGTTCACCGTGGAATCCTATACGAAGATTCTTCCGTACAAGTATCAGTCCAACAAGGACCTTTCGATCCAGGGGTTGCGCAAGGCGGGGCTGCCGTAATAGCAGGAATCGCCGGGGCGATCTGCAATCCGGTACGATCACGAAGCCGTGACCCCGAGGGAACCTTGCAGTCGGAAGGACGGGGCCATCCTGTATGGTGCAGCGTCAATTCCCGCCGATAGAATTCGCTTGCCATCCCTTCAAACGCTGCAGATATTATAACCTTCATGCGCCGTGAAGACCTGACGATCGAGGAGAAGGTAGACCGGCTGGTCGAGCAGATCGAGAGTCTGGCCCGGCGGGTCGCCGATCTCGAGGGAAGCAAGGCGCTACCCGTCGCGGGTCCGTCGGCTGACGCCCCCGCGGACCCCCCCGGGACGGTCGTCCCCCAGGCGATTCCGCCGCGACCCGGGAAGCCGCCGGACAAGCCTGCCGCCGGGGAGCCCGACAGCTTCTCCGAAGAGATGATCCAGTGGGCGAGCCGGGCGTCTCTCTTTCCCCGTCTGGCCACTCTCTGCTTCCTGATGGTGATTGCCCTGGCCCTGCGAACCATCACCGACAGCGGCATCGTCAACACGCTCCTCGGCATGGGGCTCGGCATGGGCTACGCCGCGGCCCTCATGGTGGCCGGCTGGTACCAGTATCGCCGGGACAGCTCCCTGGCTCCGGTGTTCGTNNTCGTCCCCGCCTACTGGACGCTGATGGCCACCGGCGCGGGCATGGCGTTCATCAGCCGCCAGTTCAAGGCGTTTCTGCCGGTGTCGGTCGGTACCCTGGGGATGGTCCTGGCCGGCGCGGCCATCGACTACCCCGATCCGTTCTTCCCTTACCTCTTCATGATCCTGCTGACGGCCAACTTCCTGGGGTATTACGCGGGGACCCTGCAGCGCTGCGGCTGGCTCCGCTGGATCGTGCTCTTCGTCACCCTGGCCATGTTCTATCTTTGGGGGTTGCGGCTCGAGGCCGTCGCCGTCCGCAAGATCACCGCGGCGCCTACCCTGGCCCCCGGGTGGTTCGTGCCGGTCCTGACTGCCGTCAGCATCGCTCTCCCGACGATCGCCTTCCTGGGCATCGTCCGAAGCCGCGAGCAGGTATCCGTCTTCGATTTCTGCCTTCCCACGATCAACGCCGTCGGGTTGTACCTGGCCGCCCGGGTCGTCGTGAGCGAGGCCGACGGAAGTGCGCTCGCGCTCAGCCTGGTGGCGATCCTGTTCGCCCTCCTCCACTTCGGCGCCGCCTTCTGGCTCGCCATGCGAAAGATCGAGGGAGTCCCCGGCACCAACTCCTTTGTCGTCGCCGGGAGCATCCTCCTGGTGCTGGCCCTCCCCGCCGCCCTCGGCGGCGTGCTGGCCGCTCCCGTGCTGGGGATCGCGGCCCTGGGCATGGCGGTCCTCTCCGGTCGATGGGGCAGCGGCGCAATCCGCGTGACCTCCTACCTGCTCCAGGGGTACAGCGTTGTGTCCCTGGTGCCCTATTTCCTCGGCAACGGTCTCACGGCAGCACCCCTGGCCGGGGCAATCCCCGCCGCCTTGCTGGCCGCGATCGCCCTGGGCCATTACCGGTGGTGCCGCCGCCACGCCCCGCCCGCCCGCTCCCCCCTGTTCGGGAACTACGACAAGCACGATGTAAGCGGCGTCGTTCCCCTCCTGGTCGGCCTGACCAGTTCCTTCTTCCTCTTTCGGGGGATCGCCTGGCATATCCTTGCCGGCAGGGCCGGAGGGCCGGATGCCTTCCCGTGTTCCCAGTCGATCATCATCAACCTGGCCGCCCTGGGACTCGGTCTCTACGCCTTCCGCGCCCGCAACCGGGAGATCCGCAACGTGGC
>DOTC01000153.1 GCA_003513855.1 Deltaproteobacteria bacterium
AGCCGGAGTTCCTTGCGGAGTGGGACGAGCGGGACGCGCTCCTCCGGGAACAGCTCATGGCGGCCCGCCGGAAGCTTCCCTCCGTGCGCGTGTCCGACGATGTCCTGCAGGCGGTGGTGGAGGTGGCCTCGGAGCTCGGCGTTGCCGGCCACCGCGGGGACATCACGATCCTGAAGAGCGCGAAGGCGCTGGCGGCGTTCAAGGGGATCGAGATCCCCGACGAGGAGTGCCTGGCGGACGCTTTCCGGATGTCGCTTCCCCACCGGCTCAAGGAGGACCCGTTCGAAGAGACTGCGACCGGCAGGCGGCGCCTCGACTCCGTGCTGTCCCGATTCGGCGCGCAGCGCCAGGGACGGTGACCGTCCCGTGGAGACGCGGATGCCGGAATTCCGGGAGAAGGCGGAAACGATCTTTTCCCGGTCCACCTTCGTCGGGGACCTGGGGATTCGGCTCCGGGACGCGGGACCGGGATGGTGCGAGTCCGTCCTGGAAATAGCCCCGAAGCATATGCAGCAGGACGGGTATGTCCACGCGGGAGCGCAGGCGACGATCGCCGACCACACCGCGGGGGGGGCCGCAGGGACGCTCGCGGCGGAAGGCGACCTCGTCCTGACCGTCGAGTACAAGATCAACTTCCTTCGGCCTGCCCTGGGGGAGCGCCTCCTTTGCCGGGCGTCGGTCCTCCGGCAGGGGAAAACCCTCCACGTGGCGGAGTCGGAGGTCTACGCGGAACGCGACGGGAACAGGAAGCTGGTGGCCAAGGCGATGGTCACCCTGGCAATTGTCCCCGCCGCGTCCCGGTGAACTCGTGAAGGAGATGGGGGACGGAATGGACGACGGGCGATGGGGGCACCTGCTGACGAGGCTGGAGGGGATGATGGACCGCGCGGAGCGGCTGCTGGACGGACGGGGGCTTGCCGCCCCGCCCGACCGGGAGGACTTCGAGAGGCACTGGGCTTACCGATGGGAGAGGAACGGCGCGTCCGGGCGGCTCGCCCCGATCGAGCACCCCCATCTCGTGGATCTCGACGACATCGTGGGGGTCGACGATGCCAAGGAGACTCTGGTCCGGAACACGGCGCAGTTCGTTGCCGGCCATCCGGCGAACAATCTTCTCCTGTGGGGAGAGCGGGGGAACGGCAAATCGTCCTGCATCAAGGGACTCCTGAAGCGGTTCGCTCCCGCGGGCCTGCGGCTCGTGGAGGCCAGGCGATGGGACCTGGAGTCCCTTCCCGCGATTGCGGCGATGCTTCGCGGCGTTCCGTTCCGGTTCGTGGTGTTCTGCGACGACCTGTCCTTCGGGGAGAGGGAGGACGACTACCGGATCCTGAAGACGCTCCTCGACGGGGGCCTCGAGGAGAGACCGGAGAACGTCCTGATCTACGCGACCTCCAACCGGCGGCACCTCATGCCGGAGACGATGTCCGACAATACGGGCGAAGGGGAGATCCACCCCGAGGAAGCCGTATCGGAGAAGCTCGGCCTGGCCGACCGGTTCGGGGTGCGCCTTGGGTTCCCCCGCTTCGACCAGGAAACGTACCTCGCCGTCGTCGACCATTACGCGGCGCGTCTTGCGCTTCCCGTGGACCGGGCGGCGCTCCACCAGGAGGCCCTCCGCTGGGCGATGGAGAGCGGTCATCGCAGCGGCCGTGCCGCGCGCCAGTTCATCGACGACCTGTCCGGCCGGCTCGGGCTTTCCGGGTCTGGGCGTCGGTGAGGAACTGCCCGGCTACCCGTTCGATTCGGGGAGGATGCGGAACACGTTTTCCCGGACCTCCGGAAGCGACGCGTTCATCCCCCGTGGACCTCGTGCAGGATCCTCCCCTTTCCGGCATGCTTCACCGTGTACATTAATGCATCCGCCGTATGGAGCATCCGGTCGACCGAGTCGGGTGGCTTGCGGAACGTGACTGCGCCGATGCTCAGCGTGACCGGCCAGCCGTTTTTCTCAAGGGAACCGGAGATCAGGGAAGATATTTTTTGGAGAACTGTCCCGGCAGATTCCTCCCCAGTCTCCGGGAAAAGAAGGGCGAACTCGTCTCCCCCGAGGCGGGCCACGATGTCCGTCGCGCGGACGTTATCTCTGGCGGTATCCGCTACCGTGCAAAGCACCGTATTTCCCGCACTGTGGCCGAATCGGTCATTGACCGCCTTGAAATCGTCCAGGTCGATATACGCCACGGTAAACGGGTGTCCGAACCTGCGGGTCCTTTCAATCTCGTAGTGGGCCCGTTCCTGGAAGGCCCTCCCGTTCAGTAAGCCCGTCAGAGAATCCAGAGAGGACAGGACCCTCTCCCGCTCGTAGGCGGACTTCAGCCGCGAGAGGATGATGAGGACGATGAGAAAAAATCCGAACCGGACGAGCATGTTCCAGTAGGGGATGGCCGGATGACTGTAGACCTTTCCCTCCAGGTCCAGCATGAGCCATGTAATCGCGCTGATGACCGCGAGCGCGATTCCGGCCTGCCGGCTAACGCACCAGGTGGCAAGCGTCACCGGGAGCAAGTAGAAGATCGAAAAACTGATCTCCGAACCCGTCAGGTAATCCGCCATTCCCACGGCGAGGACCATGATCAGGGCCCCCGCGATCCAGAAGATCTTCAGGAATTTCTTCTGTGTTTCCGGCCGTTCCACCCGGTTGTTCCTCCGGATTTCCAAGGGAGACGATACCGCGATCTCTCCTGACCGAAGAGTATGACACATCTTCCCGCGATGCCTTACGCTTCCCTTCCCCTGCTCCGGCTGCTCTCCCGCCTGCCCGAATCCGCGCGGCGCGGGAACGTGGACCGCCCCGCATACCGGAAGGAGTCGGCCGGTCGTTCCCTCGGTGCGGTCGGTCCCGGCTTGTGAAGGCCGGGGATTGCAAATATCATGGAGGTGTACTTCCGGTGAGCGTCGCAACATCGGGACCGCGACGGGAGGTGCGCGATGAAGAAGAAACTGAGCTGCAGGGCCATGGGGATGAACTGCGATTTC
>DOTC01000187.1 GCA_003513855.1 Deltaproteobacteria bacterium
TTCCGGGAAGACCTCTACTACCGGCTGAACGTCATCCGGATCCACGTACCCCCGCTGAGGGAGCGGAGGGAGGACGTCCCCCTCCTGGCGGAGCATTTCCTGGCGAGCTTCCGGAGGAAATTCCGGAAAGGGGAAATGCGGTTTTCCCCGGAGGCCATGGAGACACTGGCGGGGCACGACTGGCGCGGCAACGTCCGGGAGCTCGAGAACGTGATCGAACGGTGCGTCCTCCTCGGCGGGGAAGGGGAGATCTCGCGGGAACAGCTGGTTTCGATCTGGGAAGGGGGAGCGGCCGGGGAGAGGGTGGCGGACCGTTCTCCGCGGGTGGTCATCCGCGTCCCCGTTCCGCTTGCGAACCCGGACCTGAAAAACGCCGTCAAGGAGATGGAGCGGCAGCTGATCCGTCTGGCTCTGGAACGGACCGGGGGAAGCCGTCCGAAAGCTGCGGAATTGCTGGGGATCAGCCATCCCGCCCTCCTTTACAAGGCAAAAGAGTATGGAATCAATTGATTGTAATTTAGCATAATTATATTAAATTAACGTTCACTTAAAAATCCCTTGACATTAATTTTAGGAAATGTACCATTTGCATAGATTTTGGTTCGATCCGTCATATTCCGGTCGGGCCGCACGACCAAAGGGGTTCAGCATGAAGGCGGAGAAACTGAGGGATAAAGTCGAGACGAACAACGTCCGAAAGATTAGGGAAGGTCTCCTGATGAGCAAGGCGGAGCTGGCGCGGCGCGCCGGTCTGTCGGTGCTGACGATCGACCGGGTGGAGAAGGGGATGACGTGCCGGATGGACACCAAGAGGAAGATCATCCTGTCCCTCGGACTGCAGCTGTCGGACAGGGACAAGGTCTTCAGCAAACAAGACTGACGGGACGGGTGGGGCCATGGGGCTACTGGGATCGAAGGAGTTGATCGGGCTGGACATCGGGTCGAGCGCCATCAAGCTTGCCCACGTCAAGCCGGTGGGCGTGGAGTTCCGGGTGAGGAAGTTCGGGGTCTTTCCCCTTCCGCCGGACGCGATCGTGGACGGGGCCATCATGGACCACGTTTCGGTGATCGAGGGGATCAAGACCGCGCTGCGCGAGCTCAAGGTGAAAGAGAAGGAGGTCGCCACCTCGCTCTCCGGCCACTCCGTGATCATCAAGAAGGTGGTTCTCCCCACGACCACCCCGGAGGAGCTGGAGGAGTCGATCCAGTGGGAGGTGGAGCAGTACATCCCCTTCGACATCAAGGACGTCAAGATCGACTTCCAGGTGATCGGGCCGCTGAAAGAGGACCCGTCCAACATGGACGTCCTTCTCGTCGCCGTGAAGTCCGACCTCGTCAACGACTACGTCTCCGTGATCCGGGACGCGGGTCTCACCCCCACGATCGTCGACATCGACTCCATCGCGACGGGAAATGCCTTCGAGCTCTGCCACCCGGTGTCCGACGAGCAGGTTCCGATGGTCGTCAACGTGGGAGCCTCGTTCATAAACATCAACATCCTCCACACGGGGATCCCCCTGTTCACGCGTGATGTTCCGATGGGCGGGGGCATGTACACGTCGGAGATCCAGAAGCAGCTCGCGGTGAGCTTCGAGACGGCCGAGGAGCTCAAGACCGGGAAGAAGGATGCGGGGGAACGGGCGGAAAAGATCACGGAGATCAATAGGACGGTGTCGAACCTCCTCTCCACGGAAGTCCAGCGGTCCTACAACTTCTTCTCGGCGACGTACCCCGACCGTCTGGTGACCAAGCTGTACCTCACCGGCGGCGCGGCGAAATCCGCGTTCCTCAAGGAGATGCTCGCCGACAAGGTCGGGGTGGACGTGGAGCTGTTCGACCCGTTCGAGGGGATCGCGGTGGAGGAAGGTTCGGTGGACCCGGGCATGACCTCCCGTTTCAACACCGCCGCCACGGTCGCCATCGGGCTTGCGCTGCGGAACCAGGAGGATCGGCGATGATCCGGATAAACCTGATCCGGGGGAAGCGGAAAAAGAGGAAAGAGTTCAACGTGGACGTGCTCCACGTCCTGCTCCCGATTCTGGTGATCGCGGGCGTCCTGCTGTTCCACCGCTCGGTCACCGGGAGAATCGGAGATCTCAACGCCGGAATCGGCAAAGCCCAGGCCGAGGTCGCACGGCTGAAGAAGGAGATCGGGGAGGTGGAGAACTTCAAGGCCCGGAAGGCCGAGCTGCAGCAGAAGGTGGACGTGATCTCGAGCCTTCAGCAGGCAAGGAAAGGGCCGGTGAAGACCTTCGAGGCGCTGTCGGCCTCGATTCCCGAGAAATGCTGGATCGACAAACTCTCCCTCAAGGGAAACCAGGTAGAGCTCGGCGGTGTCGCCATCAACAACTACACGATCGCGAATTTCATGACGGCGCTCGGGCAGAGCGGGAGCTTCCGCAACGTGGTGCTCGGATCGGCGGAACAGACGACGGTTGCGAAAGTGAAAATGGTGAAGTTCAGCCTGACCTTCCACATGGTGCAGAATTGAGGGCGCAAAAGGCGCAGGGAAAGGAACCGCGATGGCTCTCAAGCTAGGGGATCTTTCGAAAATTCCCCCGAAACAGAAGGTCTTCCTCACGGTCCTGGTTTGCCTTCTGGTGTGCGTGGGGTACTACTACCTCTACTACAAGGCGGCCTCCCAGCAAATCGTCATCCTGGAGACCAAGCTCGCGGAGCTCGAGAGCAAGATCAAGGAGCAGGAGGTGATCGCGAAGAACCTCCCCTCCTTCCAGGCCGAGGTGAGACGACTCGAGGAGCAGCTGGGTCTTCTGCTCGACCAGCTTCCCAATTCCGCGGAGATCCCCAGTCTCCTGAAGAACGTCTCGGACCTTGGCAGGGAATCCGGGCTCGAGTTCCTGAAGTTCGCCCCCCGCGGGGAAGTCAGCAAAGGATTCTATGCCGAGATTCCGGTCGCCATAACCGTGAACGGCGAATACCACGGCTTCGCCCTGTTCGCCGACAAGGTCAGCCATCTCCCGCGCATCGTGAACCTGTCCGACATCGTCTTTTCCAGCCCCAAGCCCTTGGGGGACGACCGGATGCAGGTGAACGTGAGTTGCACGGCCACGACATTCCGGTTCCTGGATCAGGAGGGCGGAGGCAAAGGCGGGAAAGGGGGCGCCCGATGATGCACACCGATCACCGCCATCTGCGGATCGTTCTGGCGGCGGCACTCCTGCTCGCGCTTGCGGTCAGCGGGTGCGGGGCGGAAAAACCGGCTCCCGCCCCTGTGGTGAAAAAGACCATGCCGAAAGAGGCTGCCAAGGCGGCGGAAGCCGCTCATCCCGCAGCAGTCACTGTGAAGACGCCTCCCACGGTATCGATCTACAACCCGGCGGGGAAGAGGGATCCCTTCGTCGCCTTCCTCAAGGTGGAAAGGAAGGGACCCAGCCCCGACCTCGGCTCCCTGCCCCCGCTGCAGAGGTACGAGCTCGGAGAGCTTCGCTTCGTCGGCGTCATCTGGGGGCCGGCCGTGACACGGGCCCTTGTGGAGGATGCCGAGGGGAAGGGGTACACGGTTTCGGTGGGGATGAAAATCGGACGGAACGACGGCGTCGTCACGCGGATCACGAACAAGGAGATCTTCATCAGGGAAGAGTTCCGGGATTACTCGGGGTCGAAGGTCAGGCGCGACAGTTCCCTGAAGCTACAGACCGGAGGAGGGAAATGATGAGGAACCGGTTACGGCCAACGGGCCGATATCCCTGGCGAACCCAGGTCTGGCTGGCAGCCGCCGCGCTTCTTTCCGCGATGGTGGCCGTTCCGGCCCTCGTCCAGGCTGCGGCGGATGCTCCGTCGGCCGCTTCCGGGGGACGGATCGAGCAGGTCGTCGTTTCGAAAACGCCCCATTACACCAACATCGAGGCGACGGTTTCGGGAAAGATCGAGAACTACAACTCGTTCAAGCTCAACGACCCGTTCCGCATCGTGGTCGACATCTGGGGGGTCACGCAGAACGGGGCGGGCTCGGAAGTCCCGGCGGGGACGCCCCAGGTGAAGTCGGTCAGGCTCTCGCAGCAGGGAGACAAGCTGCGGATGATGGTGGAGACCCCCGACGATGTCCCCTTGCCGTTCCTCGTCACCACCGAGGGGAACCGGCTTGTTCTGTCGGTCGGCGGCGGCCAGGAGGAAAAGGTCACGAGCCTCGACCGCCCGGACGCCGCGAAGGAACCCGCAAAAGGGAAAACCGTCTTGGGGATCGATCTCGAGGATCTGCCGGAGACGTCGAACGTCGTCGTCACGACGTCGGGCGGCCTCTCCCACAAGGTCGTCGAGGGAGCGGACAGCGTGAAGCTCGTCTTCCCCGGCGCGTCCGCGGACAAGGGGTTGCTGCGGGAGATGGATGCACGGAAGTTCGATATCCCCATCCGGATGGTGCGCCCTGCTGCCGGCAGGAAGGGGATCGAAGTGGCTGTCGTCTTCGCCCCCGGCTCACGCTATACCATCGAGGAGCGGGATAACGCGGTCATCGTCGCTTTCCCGAAAGCGGGCGGAGGCGGGGCGTCCACCGTGGTGGCGGAGCTGAAACCGAGAACGGAGCCCTCGCCGACCGCCTTTGCGATGCGCGACCAGAAACCTTCCGGCGCGCCCGCGAAGTGGGGATTCGTCACCCACGCGTCGGAAACCAAAGGGCAATACGTCGGGCAGAGGATCTCCCTGGACTTCAAGGACGCCGACCTGGCCAACGTCTTCCGGATCATCGCCGAGGTCAGCAACCTGAACATCATCACGACGGACGACGTGAAGGGAAAGGTCTCCGTAAGGCTCATCAACGTCCCGTGGGACCAGGCCCTGGACATCGTCCTGAAAGCGAAGGCTCTCGGCGCCACCCAGGAGGGGAACGTGCTCCGCATCGCCCCCCTTTCAACGCTTCGGGCCGAGGACAAGGCCCGCCTCGACGCCATGAAGGAGGTGGAGAAGCTCCAGGCGTCTTTGGAGGGCGTGATCGAGACGATCCCGGTCAACTACAGCAAGGCGTCCGATCTGCAGGGGAAGGTCAAGGATCTCCTCTCCGAGGGAGGGAAGATCCAGATCGACGACCGGACCAACACGATCATCGTGCGGGACCTCCGCAAGAACGTGGAGGACGTCAAGGCGCTGGTCGCGACCCTGGACACCGCCACTCCCCAGGTCCTCATCGAGGCGCGGATCGTCGAGGTCGACACCTCCTTCACGAGGGAGCTCGGCGTGCAGTGGGGCGGGTCGTACACGAGCGACGGGAGCACGACGGTGGGGGTCACGGGCATCCAGGACTCCTCCGGCGGCAGCAATGCGGGGCAGACCCTTTCCAACCAGACCCCCTACACGGCCGGCGGGGTACCCGTGAACTACGCGGTGAACCTCCCCGCGAGCGTGGGGCTCGGCTCCGGCGGCGGGATCGCCCTGGGTATCCTCAGGGATAACCTCCGTCTCGACCTGTCCCTGTCGGCCCTGGAGGCTTCCGGGAAAGGAAAGGTGGTCTCCTCGCCCAAGGTCGTCACGATCGACAACAAGGAGGCCCTGATCGAGCAGGGGACGCAGATCCCGTACTCGACCGTATCCGCTTCCGGAACGAACACCCAGTTCGTGGATGCGACCCTGAGCCTCAAGGTGACGCCCCACATCACTCCCGAGGGAAGCATCATCATGAAGCTCGAGGCGAAGAACGATTCTCAGGGGGAAACGGGGGCGACGGGGCAGCCCGCCATCAACAAGAAAAAGGCGACCACGGAGGTCCTGGTGCGCGACGGGGAGACCGCGGTGATCGGAGGGATTCTGCAGGTGACGCGGAAGGAGGACGAGCAGGCGGTTCCGTGGCTTTCCCGGATCCCGGTTCTCGGGTTCTTCTTCAAGAATACCCTGACGCAGTCGACCAACAGGGAATTGCTGATCTTCATAACGCCGAAAATTCTCAAACCGGAGGCCGTGCAGGCCAGGTCGTACTGATTCCGCGCACGGTTCGTCGATTGCGGAGCACCTGGTCGTAAGAGGCCGGTGCTCCGTTTTATTTCCTGCGGAGGTGCTGGGGAGTTGTTCACGTTCCGGACGGCGGGAGAGACTCACGGACCTGCCCTGATCACTGTCGTCGAAGGGATGCCCGCCGGGATGCCGTTCGACCGGTCGGCCGTCGACCGGGAGCTCGCCCGGAGACAGGTCGGGTACGGCCGCGGGGAGCGGATGCAGATCGAACAGGACGAAGTCGAGGTTCTCTCCGGGGTGCGGTTCGGCAGGACGCTCGGGGGACCCGTCGCCATGCTCCTGCGCAACCGGGACTGGGAAAACTGGCGGGAGAAGATGGCCCAGGAGGGGGAAGGGAGAGGAATCCCCCCGCTCACGACGGCACGCCCCGGACACGCGGATCTCCCGGGAGTGCTCAAATACGGCCACCCGGACGTCAGGAACGTTCTGGAGAGGGCGAGCGCGAGGGAGACGGCGGCGCGGGTCGCGGCGGGGGCCCTGGCGCGGATGATATTGCGGGAAGTAGGCGTGGAGGTCACGGGGCATGTCGTCTCGATCGGCAAGGTGCGCGTTTCCCGGGAAGCCGCGGGGAGCTGGGAGCGGGCCGTCACATCGGAGAAGAGCGATCTGCGGATGGCCGATCCCGTCGCCGCCCGGAAGGCGACCGCCCTGATCGATCGGGCGAGGAGGGTGGGAAGCACGGTCGGCGGGACGGTGGAGGTCATCGCCCGCGGGGTTCCTCCCGGCCTCGGATCGTTCGTCTCCTGGGACCGCAGGCTCGACGGACGCCTGGCGCAGGCCCTGATGAGCATCCATGCCGTCAAGGGGGTCGAGATCGGCGGCGGGTTTCCCCTGGCGTCACTATCCGGTGATGCCGTGCACGACGAAATCTTCCCCGGAACGAGGAGAAGGGTCCGTCTCCTCGGCGGGCTTTCCCTTCCCTTTCACAGGAGAACGAACCGGGCGGGGGGGGTCGAGGGGGGGATCACCAACGGCGAGCCGCTGGTCGTGCGGGCGGCGATGAAGCCGATTCCCACCCAGGCGAACCCCCTTCGCACCGTGACCATCGGGAGCTGGAAACGCGCCATGGCCCACCGCGAACGGAGCGACGTCTGCGCGGTTCCGGCATGCTCGGTGGTCGCCGAGAACATGGTGGCCATCGTTCTGGCGTCCGCCTTCCTGGAAAAATTCGGGGGGGACTCGATGTCCGAAATTCACTATAATTATGCGGGATACCTGCGCCGGATCGGATGCCGATGAGGGGCCGTGAGGCCCCGCGGGGAGCAGTGCTCGTGGGGTTCATGGGGGCGGGGAAGAGTTCGGTGGGGAAAAAGCTTGCCCGGCGCCTCGGGGCGGAGTTCGTCGACGTGGACGACCGGATCGAGGCCGGCGCGGGGAGACCCATCGGGGAGATCTTTTCCCTGGAAGGGGAGCAGGCGTTCCGGGAGAGGGAGCGGGAGGCGATCCGGGATGCCGTGGCGGTTCCGGGCAGGGTGATCGCGACCGGCGGCGGCGCGTTTCTGGACGGGGATAACCGGGAGCGACTCAAGGCGTATGCCCCGGTGATCTTTCTCGATGTGTCCCCTGCCACGGCTCTCGAGCGCCTTGCCGGGGACACCTCCCGTCCTCTCCTTTCCGGGGGGGACCGGGAGAACGCGGTGAAGGAACTGATGGAAAGGCGGCGGCCGGCCTACCGGGAGGCGGATTTCCAGGTGAGCACGGAGAACCGGGAGGCGGACGGGGTGGCCGAGGAGGTTTTCCTCCTTTTGACCCGCGGGGCGAAAGGCGGCACGTCGGGATAGAACTTCCGCCCGGAAAGGAGAGGAGGGTGGACGACACGATCGTCACGGTGTCGCTGGGAGACCGGTCCTACGACATCTTCCTCGGAACGGGGGTGTATCCGCTCTTTCAGGAGTGGGTGACCCGGTTCTTCCGGGGGACCCCCGCGTTCGTCGTGACCGACAGAACCGTTTTCTCCATCTACGAGGACGATATCCGGAAGTGGCTTTCGGGGATTCCCCACGATATCCTTCCCCTTCCTCCCGGGGAGGGGGAGAAGCACTGGGAAACAGTGCAGGAGATCTATTCGTTTCTCGCCCGGAAGGGCGCGGGAAGGGACTCTCTCGTCGTTGCCTTCGGCGGCGGGGTCGTGGGAGACCTTGCGGGTTTCGCCGCCGCGACCTTCCTCCGGGGCATCCCCTGCGTGCAGGTCCCCACCACCCTCCTTTCGCAGGTGGACAGCAGCGTCGGGGGGAAGACGGGATTCAACCTCGCCGAAGGGAAAAACCTTGTCGGCGCGTTCCACCAGCCGCGGGCGGTTTTCATCGACCCGGGCTTCCTCCTCACGCTCGACGACCGGAACCTGCGCGCCGGGATGGCCGAAATCGCGAAATGCGCCTTCGCCGGCGTCCCCTCCCTTTTGGAAACGATGGAGGCCCGATCGGGGAAATGGAGGGAGATGTCCGGCGATGCATGGATCCGGGTCATACGCGAAGCCGTGTCATTCAAGGTCTCGGTGGTGGAACGGGACGAGAAGGAAGCCTCCGCCCGCCGGATCCTGAACCTGGGGCACACGATCGGCCACGCGATGGAGCAGGCCTCCGGATATGGGCGGCTCCTCCACGGGGAGGCCGTAGCAATGGGGCTTGCATGGGAGGCGATATTCTCTCGAAGACAGGGAGTGGCGCCCCCGGGGCTGGAGAGGAGGGTGATCGACCTGCTCCTGGGGTTCGGGTTCTCGCTCGACGACCCCGCCGTGCCGGATCCGGCCATCGCCGCAGCCATCGGGATGGACAAGAAGAGGATGGTGTCGGACATCGACATGCCGCTTTTGACCGGCGCCGGGTCCTGTGCGCTGCAGCGCATCCCCGTATCCCTTCTCCGGGGGGATCTGCCCGCCATCCGCGAGGAGCTCCGGGGAATCGTGCGGGATCGTGCAGGGGCGGCCGGCCGCGAGGCGGTGTGGCCCCGCACGGAAGAAGACGTTCCCATGCCCTTGCCGGGTCCGGGGGACGACTGGCCTTCGATTGCCTCGCTGGAGCGAAGGGTGGTGGGGAATCCGCGGGACCTGGGTTCGATGGTCGCCCTCTCGGAGGCGTACCGGCGCGCGGGAAATCTCGCCGGTGCGTGGGAGACGATCAAGGAGGCCCTGGAGCAGAGCCCTTCCTCCGCCAGCGCGCAACGGATTGCGCGGGAAGTCGAGCGGGAGATGAAGGAGACCCTGCCCGGGAGCGGGGAAAGCCCTTCCCCGCTCCTGGAAGAAGTCGTCATCCTGGAAGAGGGGGCGTTCGAACTTCGCCCTGCCGACCGGCATCACGATGTCGGGAGGGGAAGAGGCGCCGCAGCCGGTACCCGGGCCCCTGCCCCGCCCACCGGGGAGCCCGATTCCCCCCCGGGGGAACTCTCTCCGGAGGCNNGGGCAATCCCCGGGACCCCCGTGCGCTGGCATGGCGGGAGGCACATCTGGGAAAGCGGCCGGAGGCCGAGGGGGAGAGGACGGTGTTCTCCCTGAACGCCTTTCTAAAAAAGATGATGAAGGAGTTCGGTTATGACGTTTCGCGACATCATTGAGGGGATCCACCGGAAAGAGCCGGCGGTTCGGGGAGGAGCGCTTGCCGGCTCGGACGGACTGGCCGTGGAGGAATGGAGCGTGGCGGGAGGCCTCGACCTGTCCGCCCTGTGCGCGGAAATGGTCCAGTTTTTCAAGGAGAGTGCCCGGGTGGCGAGGGAGCAGGGACTCGGGGACGCCTCCGAGGTCTCCCTCGTCGGGGGTGACGGACAGCTGTTTTTCCAGAGGGTGACCGCCGACTATTTTCTCCTGCTCGTCACGTTGCCCGGGGCGATTCCCGGGAAGTGCCGGTTCCTTCTCCGGCAGGGCGCCTCCCGGGCGAGGGAGATGCTGTGATGCATCCACCCCGGAGAAGGCAGCCGGGGGGTCCGAACACGCCTTCCAGAGAAGGGAGGCGGCCGGCCCTGCGGGCGGCGTACCGGATCCTGTTCCTCGACGGACCGAACCTCAACGTCCTGGGGAAGCGGGAGCCCGCCGTGTACGGGAAGAAGACCCTGGCCGATATCCGTAGCGCCGTGACCGATGCCGCCCGGGGGGAGGGGGCGTCCGTGGAGTTTTTCCAGTCCAATCACGAGGGAGAGATCGTGACCCGCCTCCAGGAAGCCCGGGAAACCGCCGACGGGCTCGTGATCAATCCCGGGGGATACACCCATTCCAGCGTGGCGATCCGCGACGCCCTGGTCTACGCGGCCATTCCCGGCGTGGAAGTCCATCTGAGCAACCCCGCCCGGCGGGAACCTTTCCGGAAGCAGTCCCTGATCGAGGACGTGGTGGTCGGCCGGATCGCGGGATTCGGCGGCTTCGGATACGTCCTCGCCCTGCACGCCATCCTCGACCACCTCCGCAGGGAAGGCGGAATTGCCGCTCGGTAGCGATCAGGATCCGGGTCCCGATCGGCGTTTCCGGAGACTTTTGGGGATCCTCGCGAGGCAGCGGATTCATCTGTTCCTCTGCGTCCGGATGACCAACATCCGGTATCTCACGGGATTCAGCGGAAGCGACGCCGCTCTCCTCGTATCCCCGGACGGCGTGACCTTTATCACGGATGGAAGGTATGCGCAGCAGTCCCGGAAGGAAGTGAGAGGGGCGGAGATCGTCATTTCCGACAGAAAGTGGCCGGAGGTGACACGCAGAATCCGGGCGGTGACACGGCGCTCCGCCCCGGGACGCGCCGCGAGGATCGGATTCGAATCCCGCCATCTCTCCGTGGAGATCCACCGCTTCCTGACGAGGAGGGCCGCCGACAGTTGGGTTGCGCTCCAGGACCCGGTCGAGGCGCTCCGGATGCGGAAAGAGGAATCCGAAATCCGTGCCATGGAGGGGGCGGCAATCGCTGCATCCGGCGCCCTCCTCGAGGTGCTCTCGGCGGGGGTGAGGGGGCGGACCGAGAAGGAGGTGGCGGCGGACCTGGAACGGGGGATGAAGATGCTGGGGGCGGAGGAGCCGTCTTTCCGGGCGATCGTCGCGTCGGGGCCGCGGTCCGCTCTCCCCCACGCCGAACCCACGGGGGCCGCGATCGGGCGGAATGAGCCGGTCGTCTTCGATTTCGGGGCCCGCCGCCGGGGGTATTGCTCCGACGAGACGGTCTCCGTCCTCCCCGCACGGCCTTCCCCCCGGCTGCGCAGGATGTTCGACGCCGTCAGGCGCGCGCAGGAGAGAGGGATCCGGACCATCCGGGCGGGGGTTCCGTGCAGGGATGTGGATGCCCGTGTGCGGGAATCGCTGGACCGGTCGGGATATTTGAAGTATTTTGTTCATTCCACCGGACATGGCGTGGGGATGGACATCCATGAGCGCCCCTCCCTGTCCCAGCGGTCGAGGGACCGGCTTGCCGAGGGGATGGTGGTTACCGTGGAGCCCGGGGTATACATCCCCGGGGTCGGCGGGATCCGGATCGAGGACATGATCCGGGTGACGGCGAGGGGGGGAGACCGCGTGACCTACCTCCCCAAGCAGGCGCCGTTGATTCTCTGAAAGGATAAGTCGGATGTATTCCACCTCGGACTTTCGAAACGGGCTGAAAATCGAGTACGGCGGGGAGCCGTACGTGATCGTGTACTTCCAGCACGTCAAGCCCGGCAAGGGCGGAGCCTTCGTCCGGACGAAGCTCAAGAACCTGAAAACCGGCGCCGTTCTGGAGAATACGTTCCGCAGCGGGGACAAGGTCGACAAGCCGGACCTTGACGAGCGGGAGATGCAGTTCATGTACACGATGGAGAACGCCTATCACTTCATGGACACCACGACGTTCGAGCAGATCTACCTGGACGAGGACCACATGGGGGACGCCGCCAACTACATGATCGAGAACCTCCCGGTCAAGATCCTGTTCTTCCGGGGGGAGCCGATCGGCATCGATCTGCCCATCTTCATCCATTTGCAGATCGTCGAGACGGAACCGGGAGTCCGGGGCGACACCGTCAGCGGGGCGACCAAGGCGGCGAAGCTGTCGTCCGGGGCGGTGGTGCAGGTTCCCCTTTTCCTGAATGTCGGGGACAGGATCAAGGTGGACACACGCACGGGCACGTATATCGAGCGCTCGTAAGGGGAGTGACATGAACCTGAAAGAGATACGGGAAATCCTCGAGCTTCTCAAGGGAACCGACGTGACCGAGCTGGAGGTGGTCCGCGGGGAGGATGTATTGAAGATCCGGCGGGGAGCGGCAGTCGAGGCAGGCCCTCTCGCCGTCGTGAAGGCGCCCCCGCCTCCCTCCGTTGCGGAGGCGCCTCCGCCTGCCCCGCCAAAGGAACCTCCGGAACCGGCGTTCAAGGAGGTGTTCTCCCCGATCGTGGGCACGTTCTACCGGGCGCCGGCCCCCGATGCAGCACCGTTTGTCGAGGTGGGAAGCCGCGTCACCAAGGGGCAGGTTCTGTGCATCGTCGAAGCGATGAAGATCATGAACCAGATCGAGTCCGACACGGGAGGGGTCGTTGTGGCCATTCTCGTCGAGAACGCGCAACCGGTGGCCTACGGGCAACCGCTTTTCCACATCGCTTCCAATTAGGGACCGGCATGATTCACAAGGTACTCATCGCCAACCGGGGAGAGATCGCGGTCCGCATCATCCGCACGTGCCGCGAGATGGGGCTGCGGACCGTCGCCATCTACTCCACCATGGACAAGGACTCGATGCACGTGAGAATGGCGGACCAGTCCGTCTGCGTGGGACCGCCGCCGAGCGCGGAGAGCTATCTCAACGTCCCGTCCATCCTGAGCGCGATCGAGATCACCGACTCCGATTCGGTCCACCCCGGGTACGGGTTCCTCGCGGAGAACCCGGCGTTCGCCGAGATCTGCGAGAATTACGGCGTGAAGTTCATCGGTCCGTCGTCGGAGTCCATCCGCCTGATGGGAGACAAGATCGAGGCGCGCCGCGCGGTGCGCAAGGTCAAGGTTCCCACCGTCCCCGGAAGCGACGCCGCGATCACGGAAGAAGAGGAAGGACTCCGGATATCGAAGGGAATCGGGTTCCCCGTCATCATCAAGGCGGCAGCCGGAGGGGGCGGCAGGGGAATGAAGATCGTCCATTCCCCCGCATCCTTCATCAACGCGTTTCTCACCGCACAGTCGGAGTCCCTCGCCGCATTCGGTGTCCCGGACGTCTACATCGAGAAGTATTTCGAGCACGCCCGGCATGTCGAGGTCCAGGTGATGGGCGACAAGTTCGGCAATGTCGTCCACCTCGGAGACCGGGACTGTTCCGTCCAGCGGCGCCACCAGAAGCTGATCGAGGAGGCCCCCGCGCCGTTCATCCCCGCCCGGGTCCGGAAGCGGATCCACAAGGCGGCGGTCGACGCGGCGGCCGCGGTGCGGTACAACAATGTGGGAACCGTCGAGTTCCTCTACATTGCCGAGGGAGAGTTCTACTTCCTCGAGATGAACACCCGGATCCAGNNGGGCACAGCATCGAGTGCCGCATCAATGCGGAGGACTCCGAGACGTTCACGCCGTCGCCGGGGCAGGTCACGTCGTGCGTGTTCCCCGGGGGATTCGGGGTCCGCGTCGACACGGGGATCTACCCCGGCTACACGATCCCCTCCACGTACGACTCCCTCCTCGGCAAGCTGGTGGTGCACGGGGAGGACCGGAACGAGGCGATCATGCGGATGCGGCGGGCTCTCGAGGAGATGAGGATCGAAGGGGTGAAAACGACGATCGACTTCCACAAGAAGCTGATGATGGATTCGGATTTCACCGAAGGTCGTTTGTGGACCAAGTTCGTCGAAAAAAGGGCATAATGGGCGAAGGGCCCGCCGGGCATACCCGGGCGGGGCGCAGGGAGGGCTGATCGGTTGGGTCTGTTCGATTCTTTCAAGAGGAAGTTTTCATCGACGGAGGGAGAGACCCGATCCTCCCTGTCCAGAAAGGTCCAGGAGTCCCCGCAGGATGCGCAGGCACGGCAGAAGCTGGGACTCTTCATGCTGCGGCATGGGGAGATGGTCGAGGGGAACGATCAGCTCGCGAGGGCGGCCATCCTGTACGAAAAAGGCGGGTTCACCACCAAGGCCATCGCCGTCCTCCGGCAGATGATCAAGAACGACCCGGGCAACATCGATTTTCATCGCTGGCTCATCCGTCTGCTCGTCCTGCACGGGCTTACCGCGGACGCGCTGGGCGAATTGCAGAAGATCGCCACCGGAGGGATCCGGTTCGCCTCCGACGAGCAGAGGCTCGATTTCTACCGGGGAGTCTCGCAAAACCTGCCGGACAGCCCTCTCCCCTTCCTCCTCGTCGCCGACGTCTACCTGCACCAGAGGAAGACGTTCGAGGCCGTCAGCGAGATGGCGAAGGCCGTCCCTCTCGCCGTCTCCCCCACGATGGAGAAAGAGTTTGCCGGGAGGATGAACTCCCTTTTGGCTCTGACGGCTGAACACCCGGAGCTTTTCGAGTCCTGCGGCTTCCTGTGGGTCGCCGCGGGGAAGCGCGAGGAGGCCCTGCCGTGCCTGCAGCAGGCGGCAGACCATGCGCGCAGCGCGGGACAAACGGACCGCGGAGAGGAGGCGGATCGGATCATCTCCGCACTGCTGAAAGAGGAAAAGACGGCGGCGATCGCGGGAGCGATGTCCTTCGGCGAGGCCATGCGCAGGCTCACGGAACCCGAGCCCCCCGCTCCCCCGCCTGCGGACGAGGAGGAAAAAGCCCGGCCCGAGGAGGAGGGCGAGGATGCAAAGATTCTCCAGAGCGCCGTGGAGAAGCTTCGGGCGAAAGTGAAGGAAGAGATCGGGGAGTCCGACCCGGAGGCCCGGTACAACCTCGGAATCGCATACAAGGAGATGGGCCTCCTGGACGAGGCGGTGGAGGAATTCCGCCTCTCCCGGTCGAAGCCGGCGCTGTTCCTGGGGGCGTCGTGCCTCCTTGCCGAGACGTTCGCCGAGAAAGGGGACATCGACACGGCGCTCCAGACCCTCAACGAGGTGCTTGCATCGGACGGCATCAGCCCCGAGGAATCCATCGATGTCCGGTACCAGATGGCGGTTCTCCTGTCACGGATCGGAAAGGAGGAGGAGGCGAAGGAGATCTTCCTCTCCCTTTACGAGTCCTCCCCGGACTACCGGGATCTTCAGGACCGTGTCCGGAAGTTCCAGGGGTGAGCGTCCCGTTGCATCGGGGGATCGGTCTGTGGTAAGAAACAGAAAATAGGCGGGCGTAATTCAGGGGTAGAATGCAAGCTTCCCAAGCTTGACGTCGCCGGTTCGAATCCGGTCGCCCGCTCCATCTTGCCATTCGTGTTCTTCCTGACGGCGAGGGGCCCCTTATCCGCGAGGGGCCCTTCGCTTTTTCGCCAATTCCTCTATAATTTGTCCTTATGACGAGGCGAAGGGCGTGGTGGATCGGTCTGGGGTTCGTCCTCGTCGGACTCCTTGCCTTCGGAACCTGGCGGCTTCTCCGGGAGGTCCCCGGCCTACTGGCAAAGGCGGAGGATGCGATCCGGGGAGAGGCCGAGGCACTCGGTTTCCGGGTATCCTTCCGGGACCTGAGGTTCCACCCCCTGCATCTTCGCGTTTCCCTGCAGGATCTGGACGTCCGGGACGCTGTCGCCGATGTTCCCCTTGCCCATGCGGAATATGTCGACGTGTCGATTTCGCCTCGGCGGATTCTGGCGGGCAAGATGCCGGTGTCCCGCATCCTCGTACGAACGTTTTCCGTTCAGGCCGGAGAGACGAACCGTCCCCTGCTGGAAAAGCTCCGCGCCTCCGGGGAGGGGGAAAAAGGGGGTCCGATCCCCGAGATTCTCCTCATCGACGGGGAGGTTCGCGTCGGTCCCCTGGGGCCGCTGGCCCGGTGGGAGGCGAGGATCCCGAAATGTCGGATCCGGCCCGTCCGGTTCCTGGGGACGCAGGTCACGGTCGAGGTCCAGCGATCCGTTGGACGGTTGATCCTCCCGGAAGCGGGGGAGGGCAACATTCCGTTCGACGCGGCGGAGGCCGACATTTTCCTGAAGGGGAATGCCGTACGGATTCGCAAGCTTCGCGCCTCGGGGCCATCCGCGAGGGTCACCTTGTCCGGGAAATGGGACGGGGAACGGCAAGCAGCCGACCTGCAGGGGTCGGGGGAGGCCGATATCGCGCGCTGGATGGCATCCGGCGCGCCGGGCGGGGACCTGCTCCGCCTCGCGGCGACGGAGGGGGTGCTGACGTTCTCCGCACGGCTGAAGGGGTCCCTGGAGAATCCCGAAGGATCGGGGATCGTCCAGGCGCGCGATCTTCTCCTTCCGGGAAGGACGCCGGTCGATGCGAAGGTCACCTTGGCGGTCTCGGGAAAGCAGATCCGGATGGAATCGCTTCGGGGGAAGGTGTGGGACGGAAACGTCACCGGGGACGGGATGGTCGATTTCGGCACAGGCAAAGGGGATGTCAGGCTTTCTCTGGAGGGAGCAGCGTTCGGGCAGGCGCCCTGGGATTCGTGGGGGATTCCCTGGCGTCCCGCAGGGCGGGGAAATCTGGTCGTTTCGCTCGCGGGGGGGAAGGGAAAGGTGCAAGGAACCGTTTCCCTGAAGAATCCGGGCGGGTTCGAGCGGCCGGCAGGTGCGGGAGTGCCGGCGGCGAACGTTGGGCTGCCCCTTGCGGCTGCGGCGGCCGGTGACTTCATCCCCGGGAGGGAACTGCTGGTTCGCGATCTCCGCGTGACGCTGGGGAATGCCGAAGCCACAGGCCGGGGAGCATACGTTCTGCAGAGAGGCGGACTGTCGTTCACCGGGACCGTCCTCGTTCCCCGGGGAAAGGCCGCGGAGTACGGATGGGTCTATCCCGTCTCCTGGAGCGGTCTTGCCGGCGAGTGGGAGGTTTCGGGGACCGTTGACAGCCCGCACGTGACCGCGGGGATCCGGGCCGACAAACTCGCTGCGAGAGCACTGCCTCCCCTGCCTCTCTCGGGGAAACTGGACGGGGACGTGCGCGACGTGGTCTCCTTCGTCGCGGACGTTCCTGCGGAGGTGGCGAAAGTCACTGCCGCGGGCACGATCACGGGACCCCTCTCGCCCAGGCCCTTCCTCCTGGAGTCGACCATAAGCGCGCGCGAGATCGATTTCTCCCTTGCGGGGAAATGGGGCGGCGCCGTGTTCTCTTCCCTGGGGATGGACCCTGCGGACGTAAAACGATATGCCGCCGGGACGTCGGGGACGGGAACCGCAGACCTTCTCCTCTCGGTATCCAGGGGCGCCTATTCGCTTTCCGGGACGATCTCCTCCCCCGAACTCCGGTTGCCGAACGTCAGCGCACGGGATGTTTCCGCCTCGGGGAGTTGGGGAGAGTCGTCTTCCGGGCCCCGATGGCGATTCCGCGCAGCCGGAAAATTCGGGGACGGGACCTTTGCGCTGGAAGGGAAAGAAGAGGGAAGCGGGGGCGAGATTGCGGGGACGCTGGAGGACATCGACCTGGGGGCGGTGTCCCTTGCGATCCGTGAAAACGGCGCCGGGATCGGCGGTCGCGCCAACCTGCACGTGAAGGCACGGACAGGCCCGATGGGATGGGAAATCGACAACGTAACCGCTTCCGCTTCCCTGCTGACCGCCGGGGAGCTGACGATCAGGGAAGTGTCGGCAGAGGGATCTCTCGGGGAATCCTCCGGCTCGCTCTCCCTCGTGTCCGCCTCCCCCCGGGTGAGAGCCTCGGCTTCCGTTCGCCGCGGTGAGGGGTGGCCGGTCTCCTTTTCGGTGAGAGCCGAAGAGATTCCGACGGGGATGCTGCTCGAAGCGTTCGGCCGGGAGGAGCCCACTGCCGGGGGAACATGGGATGCCTTGGCGGAGGGGACCGTGAACGGCGCGGACGTGCTCGAAGGAAAGGCGATGGACCCGGACGCGGTACCCGAATTGCGGTTTACCCTGTCGGCCGCCTCTCCCTCTCTCTACGGCGTTTCCTTCGATTCGCTGCAGGCCAAAGGGAAAAAGGAAGGGGACATCCTCACCGGGCAGATCGGAACCCGCCTGCCGGATTCGCTTCTCACCCTTTCGTTGTCCCTCCGGGAACCTTTCGGCTTCCGGGTGGACGGACCGTTCGCGGTGGGACCACCAGGCAGCTCCGCGGCCGGCGACCTCCCGGTCGCCCCGCGGGATCCGGGCGGTGCGAACGGAGAAGGGAAAGCGCGGTTCAACGTCGCCGGAAAGGTGAAGGTCGAAGGTTCGTTGGGTGCGTTGAGCCACTCCCGGGGATCTCTCGATATCGATCGGCTGGCGTTTCGTTCCGGGGGAGTCGACCTGAGTGGGGAGGGGATCAAGGTCGTGCTTTCCTCCGACGGGATCCGCTGGGCAAGCGGGACCGTGCAGACCGCCGGAAATCCCCTGCAAATCACGGGGAAGGCGACCTGGGCCGGGGACCTGGACGTCCATCTCGAAGGGAGTGTCCCCGCGCCGGCCATCCGGCTGGCAACCGACGTGTTCGACCGCCTGGACGGGACGGCCCGGATGAAGCTGCGGGTCACCGGGAAATGGGACGATCCTTTCGTCATCGGGACCGGTCGACTGGAAAACGGGACGTTTTCCTTCAAAAAATATGCGCAACTCTTCGAGGAGATGAACGCCGACGCCGTGATCAGCCGGGAGAAGATCATCTTCGAGCATTTCGAGGGAAGGAGCGGAGGAGGGTACATCGACGGCCGGGGGGAACTCCCCCTCCGGTTCGCCGACGGACAGAAGATGTTCTTCTCGGTCGACTTCTTCGACATGCGATACCCCTACCCGGAGGACCTGCATCCCGTGCTCCAGGGGCACATCGAACTGATCGGGCCGGTGAACGACATTCTCGTCACGGGGGACGTGGAAGTCCAGTCGGCGCAGTACACGAAGAACGTCCGTCCCGAACAGGCCCTGATCACCTTCCGGAGGAGGCTTGCGGACGTGAAGGCCCGCAGGGAGGAAACCGATTTCCGCATCCGGCTTGACATCGGGGCGTTTGCCGACGGGACGATCCATATCCGGAACAACCTCGCGGAGGCGGACATCAAGGGGGAGTTCCGGATCGTGGGGGACACGGACCGGGTCGTACTTCTGGGGTCCTTCGACGTCCTGGAAGGAACCGTCGACTACGGGAAAAACCGGTACGAGTTGACGCGCGGGAGTCTGGAATTCCAGGACCCCAGGCGGAACAACCCCGGACTGGACTTCCGGGCGGTAACGAAAGAAGGGAACGTCACCATCACCGTGGATGTGTCGGGTACGCTGGACAAGATCGAGGTGGATCTTTTCTCCGACCCGCCCTACAGCAAGAACGACATCGTCAGCCTGCTTTCCCTGGGCGTCACCTCCGAGAACCTCGCAGGGGCGGGTGGTTCGGTGTCCGCAGCCGAAGCGGCGGCTTTCGCCCTCGGCCCGTACAAGGGAAGAGTGGAGGAGGGGATCCGGGACATCGTCGGCCTGGACCGGTTCGTGATCGAGCCCGCGTATTCCTCGACGGAGCAGTCCCTGGGGCCGCGGTTCACCGCCGGAAAGACGGTCGGGGAGCGCTTCTCGGTATCCGTTTCGACCACCGCGGCCGCGAACCCGGAGGGGAGAGCAGTCGCAGAGTACAGGGTCTTTGAGAACGTATACCTCCAGGGGGCCTGGAAGGGCGCCACTCCGGAGCGGGACGAAGATCTGGGGGGAGACGTAAAGATCCGGTTCCGATACCGCCAATTCCGGGACATCTTTCGTGACACCGACTGAGGGGAGGGGGAATCCGCTCCGGATTCTCTGGTTTCTGGCGGCTCTTTTCTTTGCCGCACCCGTTGGCCTCTGCGCCGGCGACACCGGACCGGACGACACGCCGCCGGTGATCGGCTCGATCTCTTTCCAGGTAGCGTCCCCCTACATGATCTCCTACGAGGAGCTGGCCGGGATCGTTCCCGTGCATCCTGGAACCCGGCTTACGAGAGACGCCATTCGGGAATCGATCCGGCGGTTGCACCGGAAGAATCTGTTTCGGGAGCTTGACGCATACGTCCGGGAGGAGGGAGGAAAAGCGCACATCCTGTTCTATCTCCGTCCCCTGCCCGTCGTCACCGAGATCGAAGTAAAAGGCAGGAAACAGGTTCCCGTCTCCCAGATCCTGGGGGCTTCCAGGATCCGTCGGGGGGTGCCGGCGGGGGAGGACGATCTCTCCCGGGCGCAGGAATCGGTCCTCTCTCTTTTGCGGAGCAAAGGGTTCCTCGATGCGGCGGTTTCCGTCTCTGCGGTCTGCAACCTGGAAAACGGAACGGGGAAGATCCGGATCGAGGTAAAAGAAGGGAGCCCTGCCCTGGTCCGAGTGGTCAAGATCCCGGGAGGAGACTATTTCCCCCGGGACCGGCTGGAGGAACTTCTCGGCGCTTCCCCAGGCTTCCCTTTCAACTTCCGGAGGTGGGAAAAAGGGGTGAAGAGGCTTCGGGGAGCGTACAAGCGGGAGGGGTTCCTGACGGTGCGCGTCTCGGAGCCCGAGGTTTCCTGCGAGGACGGAAAGGAACTCTGCCTTTCCGCACGCGTGGAGGAAGGTCCCCGGTACGAGATCCTGTGGGAGGGGGCCGAACGCTTTTCCCCCGGAAAGCTCGAGAAA
The DNA here is from genome assembly GCA_003513855.1 of Deltaproteobacteria bacterium. GTDB lineage: Bacteria > Desulfobacterota > Deferrimicrobia > Deferrimicrobiales > Deferrimicrobiaceae > CSP1-8. Next base: position 20,510 of record DOTC01000187.1, read on the forward strand.
GCGTCAGGGATCTACGCCGACGACCAGGAATTCTCCGAGGGAGGGCTGGTGTACGATGTGCAGGAGCGATTGCTCTCCTATTATCGCGGAGAGGAGTATCACAAGGCGTCGGTCGACGTGCAGGCGGACGAGAGGCCGGAGGGCGGGCGGACCCTGAAGATCGTCATCCAGGAGGGGGTGGCGGGGTACCTGAAGAACATCCGGTTCACGGGAAACGCAAGCATCCCGGACAAGATGCTTCGGAAACAGATGTTGTCGGCGGAACGGGGGACGTTCCACTATATCACCGGATCCGGGGTGTTCGAGGAGGGGGAGTGGAACGCCGATCTTGCCGCCCTGATCGGGCTGTACCAGAAGCAGGGATTCGCCCGGGCACGCATATCCTCCGTGGACACCGACTGGGACGACGAGGGCGGGATCACCGCGACCATCCACATCGAGGAGGGAACGCGCTACCGGCTCAGGGAGATCCGGTTCGAGGGAAACGACCATTTTCTGCGGGAGGAGCTCCTCCCGCAGATCGGGAACCGCGAGGGAGAGTATGTCGATTACGCCAGGGTGGACGAGGACGGGGGAACGATCGAGGAGTATTACCGGAACACGGGGTATCTCGACGTTTCGGTGGAGACCCAGTTTGAGATCGATGAGGGGAAAGAGACGGCCGTCGTCCGGTTCGTGATCGCAGAGGGGCCCCGGTACCACCTCGGGAAGGTGATCCTCCGGGGGAACCTGCTCACCGACTCCGTCGTGGTCTACCGGGAGCTCACCATTCCCGAGGGGGGGGCCACCGGAGAGAAAGACCTGCTGGCGTTCCAGCGGTCCGTCTTCGGGACCGGGCTGTACAAGACGGTTCGCCTGAATCAGGTCAAACGGCCGGACGATGGGATCGTGGACCTCATCGTCGAGGTGGAGGAGACCCTCTTCTTCGAGTACGAGTTCGGGGGCGGGTACGGAACCGACACGGGGATCCGGGGATTCGTGGAGGCGAAGAACAAGAACATGAACGGGAGGGGGCGGAGGTTTTCCGCGCAGGTCTATGCCAGCGAGAAGGAGCAGATCTACCTCCTGGACCTTCGTGAGCCGTGGGTGTTCGGCAACCGCTGGAAGTTCGAGGGGGGGGTGACCGGGTTGTACCACTATGAAGAACGGAGGAGCTACGACATCAAGAAAGCGAGTGTGGGAACCAGCATCAACAAGACGATCTTCGACCGGTCTTCCGTCTCCCTGCAGTACGAACTCTCCCGGGAAGATGTCTTCAATGTCCAGGAGGGGGCCATCCTGTCGAGAGAGGACCAGGGGACCGCGACCATATCGGCGATCCGGGGGCTTTTCCTCTTCGATCTCCGGGACGACCCCTTCAACCCGAAGCGGGGGTCCTTCTACGGGGGATCCGCGGAAGTTGCCTCCTCCCTCATCGGGTCGGAAGTGAACTATTTCAAACTGAGTGGCCAGGCGGCCTACTACCTCCCCGTATTCCGGAGAAACACGTTCGCGGTGTCCGGCCGTGCGGGTTGGGCGGATCCGTTCGCGGATACGCCGGAAGTCCCCATCCAGAAGCGCTTCTTTCTCGGCGGCAGGACGACCGTCCGCGGGTTCAAGGAGGATGGGGTGGGTCCGGTGGGGGACGACGGTGCTCCCACGGGGGGGGATTACATGGTCAACGGAAATGCCGAACTTCGGGTCCCCCTCCAATACGGGTTCATCCTCGCCCTGTTCCTGGACGCGGGCAGCGTGTGGTTCCAGGGAGGGCCCCCCGGATCCGGATTCGATCTCCGGGAGAGTACGGGGCTTGGTCTCCGGTACGTGACGCCGATCGGTCCGATCGCCCTGGAATACGGATGGAAGCTTGACCGGCGCGAGGGGGAAACCCCCGGGGAGTGGCATTTCACGATCGGCGGTGTCTTCTGACGGGCCTACCGCCCGGGGACCGGGCCGGGAGCGGGATCGCGTCCATTTTCCATTGTTCTCGTCCCGCGTAAATCGTGGTACGTTCTCCCTTTAGCAGGACATTTCGCCGGGAAAGGACCTTGCCCTGCGTTCCGGTATTCGTTGGACCTTCCCCTATTGCGCCATCTGGCTCGGGGTCGTTGCGGCGACGGTTCTGGCCATCGCGCTGTTGTCCGGGGGTCTTCGCCAGGCAGGTCCACTCGCCTGGATTGCCGTCTGCGGGGAAATCGTTCTCGGCGCGGCGCTTTTCCTCTATCTGAAGAGCAGCCTCATCCGGCCCGCCGAACGGTGGTGGAGGAGGGTTTCCTCGGAGTCCGGTGATGCGTTCCCCGCAGAGGCGGGCCTTCTTGCGCCGGTTGCGGCCGCGGTGGCAGAGAGGCACGGACGGGAAATCGCCGCCCTCCGGGACGAGATCCGGAACCACGAGGAGAAGCTGCGGAAGTTCGAGCGCCTTCGCCGCGACCTGGAGGAGACGCAATCTCACCTGGAGGCCAAGATCCAGGATCTCCATTCCATCTACGAGGTGTCCACGGCGATCGCCGGCACGCTGGACACCGAGGAACTCTTTCGCATCATTCCCGAGCGGGTCATGAAGGCGCTGAGGCTGAACGACTTCTGCATCCTTCTCTACCAGCCGGATACCGGGAATCTCGTGTGCCGCGCCTCGGCGGGGATGCCGTCCTCCGTTCCGTCCGACTTCACGATCGGCCGAGGGGAGGGAACTTCCTGGCGGGTGTTCGAGTCGGGCGAGGCGGTCTACATACCGGACGTTCGGTCCACGCCCGACTTCCGCTACTACAACGGGGAGAGACCGGAGGTGCGTTCCTTCATGGGCGTCCCCCTCCTGTCGAAGGGCAAGGCAGTCGGCATCCTGAACGTGAACCACCCGGAGCCGCACGCCTTCGACGGGGAGTCGCTGGCGACGATGCGCGTGCTGGCCACCTATATCGCGATCGCGGTCGAGAATGCCGAACTCTTTCATTTCGTGAAGGCGCTGGCGGACAAGGATTCGCTTACCCTCCTGCACAACCACGGGGCGTTCCACACGCGGCTCCAGGTCGAGCTCGAGAGGGCGGCCCGGTATGGCCGCCCCCTCTCGGTGATCATGCTGGACCTCGACGGGTTCAAGGAAATCAACGACAC